>NZ_JBHUXV010000190.1:0-12835 GCF_042669125.1 Streptomyces sp. NPDC057253
GCAGTCACCTGTGCCACGACGTGCCGTTGGCCGCGTACGGCGTGAAGGGGACGGGGTGGGGGGTGTCCGCCCGCAGCGGCCGGCGTCCGGAACCGGGCCCTTCTAAAGCAGCCGAGCCGCCGGACCGAGGACGGATACCCCCCACCCCGGCACCGACCCACCCACCGAACCGCACGCGCTACACAAGCCCCCACCGAAGACGAGCGGGCCGCCGCAGGCATTCAGGGGCGCGGGGAACTGCGCAAAAACGCCCGCCCCCACCGAACCCGCACCAGACGTCACCCCACCGAAAGCTCCACCTGCACCTCAACCTCCACCGGCGCATCCAACGGCAGCACCGCAACCCCCACCGCACTCCGCGCATGCACCCCCTTGTCGCCGAACACCTCCCCCAGCAACTCGCTCGCGCCGTTGATCACCCCCGGCTGCCCCGTGAAATCCGAAGCCGACGCCACGAACCCCACGACCTTCACGACACGCGTGACGAGATCCAGATCACCGGCAACCGACTTCACCGCCGCCAACGCGTTCAACGCACACGTCCGCGCCAGCTCCTTCGCCTCCTCGGCCGTGACCTCCGCCCCCACCTTCCCGGTGACCGGAAGCTTCCCGTCGACCATGGGCAGCTGCCCCGAGGTGTACACGTACACCCCCGACCGCACAGCCGGCTGATACGCGGCCAGCGGCGGCACGACCGCCGGCAACGTCAGCCCCAGCTCCGCGAGCCGCGCCTCGACCGCCCCGCCCCCGCTCACGCGGACTTCTCCCGCTTGAGGTAGGCCACCAGCTGCTCGGGGTTGTTCGGCCCGGGCACGACCTGAACGAGTTCCCACCCGTCCTCGCCCCAGGTGTCCAGGATCTGCTTCGTGGCATGGACGAGCAGCGGCACAGTTGCGTATTCCCACTTGGTCATGCGGCCGACTTTAGCCCCTGCTCACCCCCACCCCGAGCCCAGCCGCCCCTTGCCCCCGAGCCCAGCCGAAGCTCATCCAGAGCCCACCCGACGCTCATCCCAAGCCCACCCGACGCGCATCCCAAGCCCACCCGACGCTCATCCAGAGCCCGGCCGACCCTCTCCCCCAGCCCGGCCGACACTCACCCGGAACCACAGCCCGCACCCCCGTTGTCCACAGCCTCCTGCTTAGGTTCGCCGCCGACTGGTTACGCTCGAATACGTGAGCAGGCTCCAGGTCGTCAGCGGCAAGGGCGGGACCGGAAAGACGACGGTCGCCGCAGCCCTCGCGCTGGCCCTCGCCACCGAGGGGAAGCGGACGCTTCTCGTCGAGGTGGAGGGTCGCCAGGGAATCGCGCAGCTCTTCGAAACGGAGGCGCTGCCCTACGAGGAGCGGAAGATCGCCGTCGCTCCAGGGGGCGGGGAGGTGTACGCACTGGCCATCGACCCCGAACTGGCCCTTCTGGACTACCTCCAGATGTTCTACAAGCTGGGCGGCGCCGGCAGAGCCCTCAAGAAGCTCGGCGCGATCGACTTCGCCACCACCATCGCGCCCGGCCTCAGGGACGTCCTGCTGACCGGCAAGGCGTGCGAGGCGGTCCGCCGCAAGGACAAGTCCGGCCGCTTCGCCTACGACTACGTCGTGATGGACGCACCCCCCACGGGCCGTATCACCCGCTTCCTCAACGTCAACGACGAGGTCGCCGGGCTCGCCAAGATCGGCCCGATACACAATCAGGCGCAGGCCGTGATGCGGGTGCTGAAGTCCAAGGAGACAGCCGTCCACCTGGTGACCCTCCTGGAGGAGATGCCGGTCCAGGAGACCGCGGACGGCATCGCCGAACTGCGGTCCGCCCGCCTCCCCGTCGGCCGGATCATCGTGAACATGGTGCGCCCGGAGGTGTTGGACGGGGACGACCTGGAACTCGTACGGACCACCCGGCGTTCGGCCGTGGCGAAGGCGCTGTCCTCGGCAGGCCTCGGCGGCGCCCGGCGCGGCGGCAACGCCGAGAAGCTGGTCGACCCGCTGGTCCAGCAGGCCGAGGAGTACGCCGTGCGGTACGAGCTGGAGCACGAACAGCGCTCGGTCCTGGGCGATTTGGGCCTGCCCCCGCACGAACTGCCCTTGCTGACCGAGGGCATGGACCTGGCGGGTCTGTACGAACTGGCCACCGAGTTGCGGAAGCAGGGGATCTCATGAGCCCGGACCAGGACCGGCACCACCGTCTCTCCCCCGCCCCCGCGCTCCACCTGGACCCGCTGATCGACGACCCGAAGACCCGCATCGTGGTCTGCTGCGGCTCGGGCGGTGTCGGCAAGACCACCACCGCCGCGGCCCTCGGGCTGCGGGCCGCCGAGCGTGGCCGCAAGGTGGTCGTGCTGACCATCGACCCGGCCCGGCGCCTCGCCCAGTCCATGGGGATCGACTCCCTGGACAACACTCCCCGCCGGGTGAAGGACGTCGACGGGGACGGCGAACTCCACGCGATGATGCTCGACATGAAGCGCACCTTCGACGAGATCGTCGAGGCGCACGCGGACGCCGAGCGGGCGGCCACCATCCTGAACAACCCCTTCTACCAGTCGCTTTCGGCGGGCTTCGCGGGCACGCAGGAGTACATGGCGATGGAGAAGCTCGGGCAGCTGCGGGCCCGGGACGAGTGGGACCTGATCGTCGTCGACACGCCCCCGTCCCGCTCGGCGCTCGACTTCCTGGACGCCCCGAAGCGCCTCGGGTCCTTCCTCGACGGACGGCTCATCCGGCTGCTGACCGCCCCGGCCAAGCTCGGCGGCCGCGCGGGGATGAAGTTCCTGAACGTGGGGATGTCGATGATGACCGGCACCCTTGGCAAGCTGCTGGGCGGCCAACTCCTCAAGGACGTCCAGACGTTCGTGGCCGCGATGGACACCACCTTCGGCGGCTTCCGCACGCGCGCGGACGCCACGTACAAGCTGCTCCAGGCGCCGGGGACGGCCTTCCTGGTGGTGGCGGCCCCGGAGCGGGACGCGCTGCGCGAGGCCGCGTACTTCGTGGAGAGGCTGGCCGCGGAGGACATGCCGCTCGCCGGCCTCGTGCTCAACCGGGTCCACGGCAGCGGCGCCGACCGACTCTCGGCCGAGCGGGCACTCGCCGCCGCGGAAACCCTTGAAGCCGCCGGGGAGACCCTGGAGGCCGCTGGGGAAACCCTGGAGGCCGCCGCGGACGCCGATGACCATGAGGTCCCGGACGCCCCCGAGGCCGCGAAAAGCCCTGAGACCGGGGAAAATCCCGAGGCCCCGGAAAATCTTGAAGAGCCCCGCATTGTCGATCAGGAGGGCGGGAAAGCTGGACTTCGTAACTCTCCCGACACGTACGGCAGTTCAGAATCACCCGCTCCCGAGTCGGACTCCCCCGTCGACCCGGAGCGCACCGCGGACCGGCTCACCGCAGGCCTGCTGAGGCTGCACGCCGACCGTATGCAACTGCTCTCCCGCGAACAGCGCACGCGTGACCGCTTCACCGCGCTCCACCCCGAGGTGGCGGTGGCCGAAGTGGCCGCGCTGCCCGGCGATGTGCATGACCTCGCGGGGCTGCGGGACATCGGAAACCGGCTCGCGGCCGGTCGGCCGGAGCTGCCCGAGCCGGGCACGAACGCCGGCTGAGCCGACCCCCGCGCACCACTGACCGAGAGCTCGCGCATGGCCGGCCGAGGGCTCCCGCACCACCGACCGAGGACTCGCGCACAGCTGACCGAGAGCTTGCCCACGGTCGACCGAGGGCTCCCGCACGACTGACCGAGAGCTCGCGCACCACTGACCCAGAGCTCGCGCCCCGCCGCCAGAGGGCTGCGCCCTCAGCTCACCGCTGCGTAGTTCTCGTAGATCTCGTCGTCCTCGAGGGGCAGGATGCCGACCCCCCGCTCGTACTCGACGCGCGCCGTCTCCAGCAGCCTGCGCCACGACGTGACCGTCGGCCGCCGGCGCAGCAGGGCGCGGCGCTCGCGCTCTGTCATGCCTCCCCACACGCCGAACTCGACGCGGTTGTCCAGCGCGTCGGCGAGGCACTCCGTGCGTACCGGACATCCGGTGCACACTGCCTTCGCCCTGTTCTGCGCTGCTCCCTGAACGAACAGTTCGTCCGGATCGGTAGTGCGGCAGGCCGCCTGCGCACTCCAGTCGACTACCCAGCCCATACCGGCGCCGTCCTCTCCCGAATCGAGGCTCCCCCACGGCGGCAGCGGCATATTCACCGCCGCCAGTTGAGGACGTTACGGAAGGCAGGCACAGCGCAACACCCCCTTCGGGCCCAATCTTGAATGGCCCGAACGGACTATGCGTAAGCGGCAGATCACCCGGGGGAGTGAGGCTGCGACATACATGACTATCCCGGCAAACCAGGACACTTGTCTTGCGTCACAACGGGCACCTGATGACACACGAGGTGGATTCGGACACTTCCCCGCCAAAAAAGTTGGGGAACGACCGGAACGATTCGGGGTCGCCGGACGTATTGATACGTGGCCCTACTGCTGTGACAGTTGAGAGCAGCTTAGGCCAAGGCCTGTGCGCGTGTCCGGCGAATGAGAAGGTAGGGCGCTGCCGTCGCCATGCCCGCTCCGACGCGGTCGTGCCCTCTTCCGTCGCCATGCCGTGACATGGGCTCCCTCTGAACGCTCATGAGTACGGATTAGGCTGCCCCCTATGTCGAAGAAGCGCTCGGGCGGCGGTCTGTCGCCCACGCAGCAGGCCGCCAAGTTCCTCGGTGTCAGTGTCCTCGCGGGGGCGGTGATGGCCGGCATCGCGCTGCCGGCGGCCGGTGCGCTGGGGCTCGCGGCCAAGGGGTCGGTGGAGAGCTTCGACGAGCTGCCCACCAACCTGAAGACCCCGCCGCTGAGCCAGCGCACCACGATCCTCGACGCCGAGGGCGGCACCATCGCCACGGTCTACTCACGTGACCGCACCGTGGTGGACCTCAAGGACATCTCGCCGTACATGCAGAAGGCGATCGTCGCGATCGAGGACTCGCGCTTCTACCAGCACGGCGCGGTCGACCTGAAGGGCGTGCTGCGCGCGCTCAACAAGAACGCCCAGAGCGGCGGGGTCGCCCAGGGCGCCTCCACCCTCACCCAGCAGCTCGTGAAGAACGTCGCGATCGAGGAGGCGGGCGACGACCCGACGAAGGTCGCCCAGGCCACCCAGCAGACCATCGGCCGCAAGATCCGCGAGCTGAAGTACGCGATCCAGCTCGAAGAGGAACTCGGCAAGAAGAAGATCCTCGAGAACTACCTGAACATCACGTTCTTCGGCCAGCAGGCGTACGGCGTCGAGGCGGCCTCGCAGCGCTACTTCTCCAGGCACGCCAAGGACCTCGACCTGGAGCAGTCCGCGCTGCTCGCGGGCATCGTCCAGTCGCCGAGCCGCTACGACCCCGTCAATGACGAGGCGGAAGCGACCAAGCGGCGCAACACCGTGCTCCAGCGCATGGCCGAGGTCGGTGACGTCTCCCAGGCGGAGGCCGACAAGGCCAAGGCGAAGCCGCTGGGCCTCAAGGTCAGCAAGCCGAAGAACGGCTGCATCACCGCGGTCAAGGGCGCCGGCTTCTTCTGCGACTACGTCCGTGAGGTCTTCCTGACCGACCCGGTCTTCGGCAAGACCAAGGAGGCCCGGGCCAAGGTCTGGAACCAGGGCGGTCTGACGATCCGCACCACGATGGACCCGCAGGCCCAGAAGTCGGTCCAGAAGTCCATCAAGGAGCACGTCTACCAGAGCGACCAGGTGGCCACCGCGGCGACCATCGTCCAGCCCGGCACCGGCAAGATCCTCGCGATGGGCCAGTCGCGGCCGTACGGCATCAACAACAAGAAGAACGAGACGACGCTCAACCTCTCGGTCAACGCGGACATGGGCGGCGGCGCGGGCTACCAGCCCGGTTCGACGTTCAAGCCGATCGTGGCCGCGGCCGCCATAGAGGGCGGCACACCGGCGACCAAGATCTACCCCTCGCCGTACAAGATGGACTACCCGGCCCCGGTGCAGGAGTGCAACGGCGGTGTCTGGAACGAGAAGGGCGTCCCGGTCACCAACGAGAACACCTCCGAAAAGGGCCCGTACGACATGAAGACGGCGACCGCCAAGTCGGTCAACACCTACTACGTGTCGTTGATCAGCGAGATCGGCATCTGCCCGGTGACGGAGATGGCCGCGAAGATGGGCGTCCAGCGCGCCGACGGCCGCAAGATCCAGCAGGCCCCGTCGATCGCCCTGGGCACCCAGGAGGTGTCCCCGCTGACCATGGCGAACGCGTACGCGACCTTCGCCTCGCGCGGGATGTACTGCACCCCGGTCGCCATCGAGTCGATCACCCAGCGGGTCGGCGAGAAGTCGAAGTCCCTCCAGGTCCCGAAGTCGACCTGCTCTCGGGCGATGTCGGAGAACACGGCCGACACCATAAACACGCTCTTGAAGGGCGTGGTCGAGGACGGCACGGGTTCGAAGGCGGGCCTCGGCGCCAGCCGTGACAGCGCGGGCAAGACGGGTACGACCGACGAGCGCTACGCGGCCTGGTTCGTGGGCTACACGCCGAACATGGCCGGCGCGGTCTGGGTCGGCGACCCGGCGCACAAGCGCAAGATGCAGAACATCCGCATCGGCGGCGAATGGAACGAGAAGGTGTTCGGCGGCCAGGTCCCCGGCCCGATCTGGCGCGACATGATGAGCGGCGCGCTGGAGGGCAAGGACGCCCCGCAGTTCAACACCGTCTACATCCCGGACATGCCGAAGAAGGAAGACCCCGGCAAGGGCAACGACGACGGCGACAACGGCGACAACGGCGGGAACGACAACGGAGGCAATGACAACGGCGGCGGCGACAACGGCGGCAACACCACCTTCCCGACCCCGTCCTTCTCCATCCCGGAGAACTTCATCCAGGGCCAGAGCAACGGAAACGGCAACGGAGGCGGCCGAGGCTGACCCCACCGGGTCGACCATGTGAAGGGCCCCTTCGCCGCCGTAGAACATCTTCTTCTACGGCAGCGAAGGGGCCCTTTCGACATCCGGCGCCGGCATCCACGCGACCGGCGTCTCCGCCCTACGGCGCCCGGTGTCGTCGCTCGGGACGACGTGGGTCGGCCTGGACGTGGGTCAGGCTTGACGTCGGTCAGCCTGCACGTCGGTCACCCTGGACGTCGGTCAGCCTGGCCGTCGGTCAGCCTGGCCGTCGGTCAGCCTGCGAGGAGCTTCTTGACCGCGGCGGCGACCCGGCCGCCCTCGGCGAGGCCCGCGACCTTGGGGTTCACGATCTTCATGACGGCGCCCATGGCGCGCGGCCCCTCGGCGCCGGCCGCCTTCGCCTCCTCGACGGCCTGGACGACGATGTCGTTCAGCTCGTCGTCGGTGAGCTGCTTGGGCAGGTACTCGGCGAGCACCTCGCCCTCCGCCTTCTCGCGCTCGGCGGACTCGGCGCGACCACCCTGGGCGAAGGCGTCCGCGGCCTCGCGGCGCTTCTTCGCCTCCTTGGTGATCACCTTGAGGACCTCGGCGTCGGAGAGCTCGCGCTTCTCCTTGCCCGCGACCTCCTCGTTGGTGATCGCGGCGAGCGTCATCCGGAGCGTCGAGGAGCGCAGCTCGTCGCGCCCCTTGATCGCGGCGTTGAGGTCTTCCTGCAGCTTCGACTTGAGCGTGGTCATGCGGTCGATTGTCGCAGGTGTGGTGGACCGGGCGCCCGCCCATTTACCGTGCGGACGGCGGCCGGTCAAGAACGCCTCCGCGATCTGACACGATGGAGGCATGCGCGCGCGATACGGAGTTCCCCTGGGAATCGCGGCGGTTGGCGCCGCCGGACTGGCCTACTCCGCGGGTTTCGAAGCCCGCTCCTTCCGCCTGCGACGGGTGACGGTCCCCGTCCTGCCGGCCGGCATGCGCCCCCTCAGAGTGCTCCAGGTCTCGGACATCCACATGGTCGGCGGCCAGCGCAAGAAGCAGCGCTGGCTGCGCTCGCTGGCGGGCCTGCGCCCCGACTTCGTGATCAACACGGGCGACAACCTGTCGGACCCGGAGGCCGTCCCGGAGGTGCTGGACTCGCTGGGCCCGCTGATGGAGTTCCCGGGGGCGTACGTCTTCGGCTCGAACGACTACTACGGCCCCAAGTTCCGCAACCCCGCCCGCTACCTGTACGAGAAGGCGCAGGGCCGCCACGGCCTGAACGGCAACGCGCCCGCCGTGGGCGTCATCCACAACCCGTGGGAGGACCTGCGGGACGGCTTCGACGCGGCGGGCTGGCAGAACCTCACGAACACGAGGGGCATGCTGAAGATCGAGGGCGTGTCGGTGGAGCTGACGGGCCTGGACGACCCGCACATCAAGCGGGACCGGTACGCCGAGGTGGCCGGCGGCCCGTCGAGCGCGGCGGACTTCTCGATGGGCGTCGTACACGCCCCCTACCTCCGCGCCCTGGACGCCTTCGCCGCCGACGCCTACCCGCTGATCCTGGCCGGCCACACCCACGGCGGCCAGATCTGCCTCCCCTTCTACGGCGCGTTCGTCACCAACTGCGACCTGGACACCGACCGGGTGAAGGGCCTGTCCCGGCACACGGCGGAGGGCAGGACGTCGTACCTGCACGTGTCGGCGGGGTGCGGGGCGAGCCGGTACACACCGGTGCGGTTCGCTTGTCCGCCGGAGGTGACGTTGTTGACGTTGGTGGGGCGGTCGTAGGGGTCGGGTCGGGGGCCGGGCGAGACGGGGTGTGGCTGGACCGCGCGAGGCCGGAGTCGCGGGGTCGGAAGCGCAGGAACCGGAGCCGCGAGGGTCGGAGTCCACGGGGACTGAGCACCGGGCGGCCGGGTTAACCCGCACGGACCGCCCGTATCGCCCCTTTTGCCCCCACTGCCTAGCGTGAGGGCATGACCGCGCCGCTACCCAGGGACATCCCGGATCTCCCCGCCATCCCGGGCGTGCCCGCATTCCTCCCCTCCCCCGTCCCCGCGACGGCGGTGGTGACTCCGGTACGCCACCCCGTGGCCGCCGTGTACCGCGTACTGGTGGCTTTGACCGCCGCGGCGACCGTGACCGTGGAAATTCTGCTGACCAGCCCGATCCGCGCCCTGAGCTACTTCGCGGTGCAGAGCGCGGTCCTCCTGGCAGCGGTGTTCCTGCTGTCGGCCCGCAGGGCATGGAAGGCCCGCCGCCCCCTGCCCTCGGCACTGACGGGCGCGACACTGCTCTACGCCACGATCACGGCTCTGGTGTACCACGTGCTCCTGACCAACGCGTCGAGCCCGTTCACCCTGACGGGCGCGGCGGCGACCCCGACGGGCTGGCACGCGGTGACCACGCACCTGCTGCACACCGCGATCCCGGCGGCGGCAGCGGCGGACTGGTTGTTCCTGACGGCACCGGGCCGCCTGCACCTGCGCCAGGCGGCGACCTGGCTCCTCTACCCCCTGGCCTACCTGCTGTTCACCTTCACCCGGGGCGAACTGATCCCACCAGGCACACCGGGCCGCTACCTCTACCCCTTCCTGGACGTCGACCTCCACGGCTACAAGAGCGTCCTCGGCAACGCCCTCCTCCTGGGCCTCGCCATGTACGCCCTCGGGATCCTCCTGATCGCCCTCGACCACGCCCGCCCGAACCCCATCCGCCACCGCACCAAAACCGGATTTCGTCTCTAGCCACCGGTGGGCTAAAGTAAACGACGTCGCCGCGACAAGCAGCGACGATCGGGGTGTAGCGCAGCTTGGCAGCGCGCTTCGTTCGGGACGAAGAGGTCGTGGGTTCAAATCCCGCCACCCCGACAGTGAAGTACCAGGTCAGGGGCCTGATCCGCAGTGCGGGTCAGGCCTCTGACTCGTCTGAGTGGCTATCTGCGTGACTATGGATCGGCTCCAGGCTAAGGAGCACCACCAGAGGACCCACCGTTGGTACTCTGCCGGCGGGCCTCGCGCCGACGACGAACTTCCTCCATCCTCCGGTGCCTTGTTTCAGTGATGGCTTGCTGGTTCGCCTCCTGATAGGAGTCATTGAGCCCCTTGAGGCTCTTGCTGATCTTGTCTAGACGCTCTTCGATCGGCTTCGTGACGCGCCGTCCGATCAACGCGTCCCCAAGAACGTCAAGATCAACGGTGTACTTCAGCTCCTCAACCGGCCCCATCGGCCCCTCGCTGTTAACCGTGAACTCGAACACCATGGGAAGACCAGACCCGAACCTGCTAGTCGCGGAGTCGAAGGGATACTCCAGCCTCCGCCCTGGAGGCATCATCGTGATGGTGCGTGACAGCACTTGCGTCAGCGCGTCGCCTACGTCGTCCCCCGCCGTCGAAGTCAGGTTCGGAGTCACCTTGATCTTGACGTCGCGCGCCACCGTGAGTCCCACGTTCTGAATGGCGAGGACGAGCAGCAGAGACCCGGGTTCTTGGGGCTGGATGTCCACGATGACGTACGGCTCGTTCTGCTCACGATGCACTCGCCGAGCGACCTGAAGTTGACCTTCAGCTGACTTTGCCTGAGATCGGGCGTACCTCATAGCCCCAGCAGCGGCAACGAATGCCAAGATCGACACAATGAGCGACCAGTGTTCAGTCTTCATTGCAGCAGGATATGGAGTACCGCTGACAGTGCCCCATGGTCGCAATTACTGTCGACCTGCTTTTGGCGACTGAGGATTGGGGAGCCCATGGTCAGACAGGTTCCACCATCACTCACGGTTAACGGCTGCGCCGGTCGCTGAAGATGCTGTCCATCATGACCGCACCGGTCTGGATGACGGGCCGGATCTGCTTCCTGTAGACCTCCTCAGTCACAGCTGTTCCTGAGTGTCCGACGAGTCGGGAGATCTCCTCCAGCGGGACGCCACGGTCGGAGAGCAGAGACACGAAGCTGTGCCGGAGCTCCCGGGGTGTCCATTCGTCGGCGTTGACCCCGTCGACGTCCTTGAGCGCCTGTCGGAAGGCGCGGCGGACGTTCGCTGCGTCGAGTGGCTTGCCCACGGCCGAGGAGAAGACGAGACCGTGTTCCTCCCACTTATCGTCAGCGGCGACCCGATCCCAGCCCTGATCTTCGAACTGCTGCCAGAGAGCTTCGATGCAACGCGCCGGCAGGGCGAGGGTGCGCCTGGACTTCCGGGTCTTGGTGTCTCCGGTGCGACGGACTGAGCGCCAGACGGCGATGTGGGGAGGTTGGGGCGGGTCTATGTCGGGGCGGTCTTTCAGGAAGACATGGTCCCAGGTGAGGGCGCGCAGTTCCTCGGTCCGGGCCCCAGTCAGCAACGCGAGGACGATGTAGGCGTACATCGAGATCCCCTCCGCCCCCTTCAGCACGGCCGCCTCAGCTTGGGCGAAGGTAAGCGCTCAGCAGGGCGCGGCGCTGGACCCGCGACATCCTGCGCGGATCGCCATGGGCGGAGGATGCCGAGCTGATCGTGAGCGAGCTGAGCGCGAACGCGATCCTCCACACGGCCAGCGGCCAACACTCGGGCAGCTTCCATCTGGCCCTGGCGGTATCGGCGCAGGCCATCGCGTTGTCGGTCACGGACGGCGGAGGCGCCAGCACCGCACCGAAGGTCAAGCGCCGGGACCAGGACGCCGAGCACGGCCGGGGCCTGGGCATGGTCAGCGTGATCGCTCACCGGGTCGTGGTCCACGAGAGCGATGGCGGTCACACGGTCACCGCGGAGTTGTTCACGGCCCCGTCCGTGGGAGGTCACCCGTGCTGATGGACAAGCCGCAGAGGGGCTACTGGTGCGAATGCTGGGCCCAGGACCTCACCGAGGAGACCAGGCCGGTTCTCCGAGCGTCCTTCGACGCGTACTCGGCACCGCAGGCCGACAGACGGGTAGCGGTCGCACTCCGCACGATCTCACCGGCACTGGATCCCGACGCCTCGCAGGAAGCGTGGGAGTGGCTGTACAACGGCCGCATCACCACGAGGAAGGCCCTCCTACGCGCCGAGCCCTGCACGGTCACACTCACCCAGACCCGGACCTGCATCACCTGGACGATCCGGCCCGTGATCTTCCTACCCCTGGCACACCGACAGGGCAGCGATTTGCCACGCTGTGCACACGAGTTCAGGCCCCACTCTGACTAAGTAGCACTTCTCCGGGCGATCTCCGACCCAACTGCAACTGACACTCGAAAATCTCGTTGTCGAAGCTCTCATCGAGTGAGGTAGAAGGGCGCCATGGATGCTGCTGTGCTTGAACAGATGCTGGATGAGACCTTCGATCACGCTGTCGTGCACCACGGATACACCAACTACATGCGCGACTACGAGGTCTTCGTCTACGCAACGGCTGATCCCCGTACCGGCATCACGCCGTCTTACCTGAGGTATCAGTTCAGGTACTGCGTTGAGGCGCGGTGCGAGACCTCAGTGCCGACGGAGACCTGGCGGCTCTCTTTGGACGACCGGCTCATCGACCACGAAACCGGTGCCGACCTAGACGGGTACATCTGGGCGTGAAGTGGCACAGCCTTTACCCGGGAGCCAAGCTTCTCCCCGAGTCGGAGGCCACGCGACGCTGGTCGAACGCCCTCGGCATCGACTTCCACGAGGTACGCATCGAGACCAACGCGCACAACCTGACCTTGCTCTTCTCCGACCTTCAGGTGAGCGAGGTCGCGGTTGGATATGCACCGTTCGTCGCGGAGTAAGGGTCAGCGTTCACGTGATCTTGGCGGTGTGATCTGAGTGAGGCGGAGTGGGAACGGCTTCGGCCGTTCCTGCCTGTAAGTAGCAGGGGTTGTGGCGGGAGACGGGATCATCGACAGGAAGACCGTCTGGCGGCCGGCCCTCACCTCCAGGCGGGCCTCAGGCATGCTCAGCTGCATGAGCGCCTACAGCAGCGACCAGGACTTGAACGTCACCGATGCCACCGGGGAAGACGCCGAGGTAGACGTCGCA
>NZ_JBHUXV010000191.1:0-12261 GCF_042669125.1 Streptomyces sp. NPDC057253
GGGTATCCGTCCTCGGTCCGGCGGCTAGGTCGCTTCAACAGTGCCCTGTTCTGGACGCCGGCCGCTGCGGGCGGACACCCCCCACCCCGTCCCCTGCGCGCCGTACGCGGCGAATGGCCCGGTGGGGGCCAGCGCGCGCGTCCAACGGTCCGGCGGGGGCGGGCGGGAGTAGCTGACGGTCCCGTCGTAGCGCGCGTGACTGCACTCCTCAGGGGCGCGGGGAACTGCGCGACCAGCCACGATCCACCTGCACCCGCCCGACAACAGGACCCGGCACTCCCATAGGCGCCAGGCTCAAGCCCAGCGCAGCGGGGGCGCGGGGAACTGCGCGATCAGCCACGATGCACCCGCACCCGCCCCGCAACAGGACCCCGCACCCCCCTAGGCGCCGTCACTGCCCACAGACGCCTCCGTAACCCGAGACCTCGTCCGTTCCGGAGTCTTCGGGCTGGTCAGCCGGGTTGCCAAGGGTTCCGTGTACCGCGCTGTCAGAGGCCCCAAGATGACCAGGATGAGCACGTACGCCGTGGCCAGCGGGCCCAGGGAGGGTTCTATGCCCGCCGAGACCGCCAGGCCCGCTATGACGATCGAGAACTCGCCGCGGGCCACCAGCGCGCCGCCCGTGCGCCAGCGGCCCTTGGGGGAGATGCCGGCCCGGCGGGCGGCCCAGTAACCCGTGGCTATCTTCGTCGCCGCGGTGAGCAGCGCCAGGGCGAGCGCCGGGAGGAGGACCGGGGGGATGCTCGCCGGGTCCGTGTGGAGGCCGAAGAAGACGAAGAAGACCGCGGCGAAGAGGTCCCGCAGGGGGCTGAGGAGGGTGTGGGCGCCCTCCGCCACCTCGCCGGAGAGGGCTATGCCCACGAGGAAGGCGCCCACCGCCGCCGACACCTGGAGTTGCTGGGCCACGCCCGCCACCAGGATCGTCAGGCCGAGGACCACGAGGAGCAGTTTCTCCGGGTCGTCGCTGGAGACGAAACGGGAGATCAGGCGGCCGTAGCGGACCGCCACGAACAGGACCAGGCCGGCCGCGCCGAGCGCGATCGCCAGGGTCAGGCTTCCGGCCAGGAGACCCGCGCCGGCCACCAGCGCCGTGACGATGGGCAGGTACACCGCCATCGCCAGGTCCTCCAGGACCAGGACGCTCAGGATGACCGGGGTCTCGCGGTTTCCGACTCGGCCGAGGTCGCCGAGGACCTTCGCGATGACGCCCGAGGAGGAGATCCAGGTGACGCCCGCCAGGACCACCGCCGCCACCGGGCCCCAGCCCAGCAGGAGGGCGGCCGCGGCGCCGGGGAGGGCGTTGAGGGCGCCGTCGACCAGGCCCGCGGGGTAGTGGGCCTTGAGGTTGGTGACCAGGTCGCCCGCCGTGTACTCCAGGCCGAGCATCAGCAGGAGGAGGATCACTCCGATCTCGGCGCCTATGGACACGAACTCCTCGCTCGCGCCCAGGGGGAGGAGGCCGCCCTCGCCGAAGGCCAGGCCGGCCAGGAGGTAGAGGGGGATGGGGGAGAGGCGGAAACGGGCGGCGAAACGGCCCAGGAGGCCCAGGCCGAGGATGATCGAGCCGAACTCGATCAGGAGGACCGCGGAGTGCATACCGCCTACTCCCGACCCAGGATCGCCGCCGCGGCGTCCACGCCCTCGCGGGTGCCCACGACGATCAGGATGTCGCCGCCCGCCAGGCGGAAGTCGGGCGCGGGGGACGGGATCGCCTCGGCCCGGCGCAGGGCCGCCACGACGGAGGCGCCGGTGTCGGTGCGCATCCTGGTGTCGCCGAGGACCCGGCCGTTCCAGCGGGAGCCGGCCGCCACCTCGACGCGTTCGGCCACCAGGCCCAGGTCGGAGGTGTAGAGGAGGCTCGCGCTGTGGTGGGAGGGCTTCAGCGCGTCGATCAGGGCCCCCGCCTCGGAGCCGGTCAGCCGCAGGGACTGGGCGCAGGAGTCGGGGTCGTCGGCCCGGTACACGCTCACCGTGCGGGCGCCGTCGCGGTGGGCCACCACCGACAGATGGCGGTCCTCCCGGGTGATGAGGTCGTACTGGACCCCGATGCCCGGCAGCGGCGTCGCCCGGAGGCGTGGAGCAGACACGTTTCTTCCCCTTGTGGTTCGAGTGATCACGGGTGCCGGGTTCGCATGCTGCCAGCTCCCCGTACGGTGGCGATATGGGTGACGTGACGGATATACGCGAGCCACGGGTACCGGCGACGCTGGCTCCGGAAACGTCCTGCGAAGCCGAGGAGAGGAGCGGAGGCCCGGCCGTGTCGCTGTTCTGGCGGATCTTCTCGCTCAACGCCGCGGGCCTCTTCGTCGCCGCCGCGCTGCTGCTGGGGCCGGTCACCGTGTCGACTCCGGTGCGTCGGGGGGAGGCCGTCGTCGTCCTCGCAGGCCTCGTCATGCTGCTGGTGGCCAATGCCCTGGTGCTGCGGGTCGGGCTCGCCCCGCTCCAGCGGCTGGGGCGGGCCATGGCCGCCGCCGACCTGCTGCGGCCCGGAGTGCGCGCACCCGTCTCCGGTCCTTCCGAGACGGCCGCGCTGATCACGACGTACAACACCATGCTCGACCGGCTGGAGGCCGAGCGGGCGACCGGCGCGGCCCGTGCGCTGTCCGCCCAGGAGCGGGAGCGGCACCGGATCGCGCGTGAGCTGCACGACGAGGTCGGACAGACCCTGACCGCCGTGCTGCTCCAGCTCAAGAGAGTCGCCGACCGGGCTCCAGGGGAGCTGCGGGAGGAGGTCGGGCAGGCGCAGGAGGCCACCCGGGCCGGGCTCGACGAGATCCGCCGGATCGCGCGCCGGCTGCGGCCGGGGGTGCTGGAGGAGCTGGGGCTGCCGAGCGCCCTGCGGTCCCTCGCGGCCGAGTTCACCACGCACGGACTGAGCGTGCGCCATCACGTCGGAGGCGATCTGCCCCCGCTGACCGAGGAGTCGGAACTGGTCGTCTACCGGGTGGCCCAGGAAGGGCTCACGAACACCGCACGGCACTCCGCCGCCGACCGCGCCGAGGTACGGCTCCAGCCGGTGGCAGGCGGTGTCGAACTCCTTGTCCGGGACAACGGCGGTGGGCTCGGCGGAGCGGCCGAGGGCGCCGGGATCCAGGGCATGCGGGAGCGGGCACTGCTGATCGGGGCCGCGTTCTCGGTGGGGCCCGGGCCCGGCCGGGGGACCGATGTGCGGTTGCGGATACCGGCCGCGGCGGAGGTGCGGTGATGGCCGGGCCGACCCGGGTGCTGCTCGCCGACGACCACACGCTGGTACGGCGTGGGGTCCGGCTGATCCTGGAGGGCGAGCCGGACCTCACGGTCGTGGCCGAGGCGGGCGACGGAGCGGAGGCCGTGGAGCTGGCACGCGCGCGTGAGGTCGATCTGGCCGTACTGGACATCGCGATGCCCCGGATGACGGGGCTGCAGGCCGCCCGCGAACTGTCCCGGCGCCTGCCCGACCTGCGGATACTGATCCTGACGATGTACGACAACGAGCAGTACTTCTTCGAGGCGCTCAAGGCCGGCGCCAGCGGATACGTGCTCAAGTCCGTCGCCGACCGCGATCTCGTCGAGGCGTGCCAGGCCGCCGTACGCGATGAGTCCTTCGTCTATCCCGGCGCCGAGCGGGCCCTCGTCCGCTCCTACCTCGACCGGCTGCACCGGGGCGTCGACCTGCCCGCCCGGGCCGTCACCGAGCGGGAGGAGGAGATCCTCAAGCTCGTCGCCGAGGGGCACACCACGAAGGAGATCGGTGAGCTGCTGTTCATCAGCGCGAAGACGGTCGAGCGGCATCGGGCGAACCTGCTGGCCAAGCTGGGCATGAGGGACCGGCTGGAGCTGACGAGGTACGCGATAAGGGCCGGGCTCATCGATCCGTGACGTGCGCACCCCTGCCCCGGCGAACGGTCGCGCGGCGCCGCCGTACCACGTACGTGCCCGCGAGCCCGGCTCCGGCGAGTGCCAGCGTCACGCCGATCGCCTGCTCGAAGCCGGCCGGGCCGACGCTGCCTCCGTAGCCGCCCTGGACGCCGAGGGTGGGAGCGACCGTGGCCACGGTCACGGTGGTCGTCTCCGGCTGGAGGAGCACCTCGGGGGCGGTCTCCGGTGGGAGGAGCACTTCCGGGGCGATCTCCGGCTGGAGCAGCACCTCCGGTTCGGACTCCCGCCGTGGCGGCGCCTCGCAGGCGATGCCGTCGTCCCGCCCTTGGGACCACCCTTGAGACTCATCTCGGCCCTGGTCGTCCCGGCCCTGTTCGTCCCGGCCCTGGTCGTCCCGGCCCGGGTCCTCGTCGGGGCGGTCGGGGTCGGCGAGTTCGCGGTCGAACGCCGCCTGAGCGTCCTCCTGGAAGACGAAGTCCCGGCAGTCCCGGTCGGTTCGGGCCTGCGCGGAGCCGGTCATGGGGCCGGCGGTGGCCAGGAGGACCAGTGCCGCGCCGGTGATTGCGGTGCGTATCGCCATGGGTCGGGTGCCTTTCGGGCGGGAGCTGAACAGCCGTCACCGCGACCCTAGGGACGCGCCGGGCGTTCGGCCCGTGGTGCTGGGCCGAACGGGCGCGCGGTGTCACAGCGGCGCGCCCCAGTCCCCGTCGATGTCCGCGTCGAAGCCCGCGGCGAAGTCCGCGGCGTCCAGGAACGGTTCGTCCGACGGCTGTTCGGGGCCGCGCAGCGACTGCTCGGTCCAGATGCACTTGCCCTTGGGGGTGTAGCGGGCGCCCCAGTGGGTGGACAGGGCCGAGATGAGCTGGAGGCCCCGGCCGCCCTCGTCGGTCTCCGTGGCACGGCGGATACGGGGCATGGTCTGGCTGCCGTCGTAGACCTCGCAGATCAGCCCGGCGCTGTACAGGAGCCGGAGCCGGACCGGGCCGCGCGCGTGCCGGACGACGTTTCCGACCAGCTCGCTGACCAGGAGTTCCGTGGTGGGGGCGAGGTCGTCCAGCTCCCAGGCCGCCAACTGCTCGCGGACGTGGCGACGTGCCTGGCTCGCGGCCTTCGGATCGTCGGGCAGCCGCCAGGACGCCATCCGGTCGGCGGGCAGCGCGTGCAACCGGGCGACCAGGAACGCCGCGTCGTCGGCAGCCTGCTGATCCGTCGGCAGGAGCCCCGCCGTCAGCGTGTCGCACAGACGTTCAAGGTCTACGGCGGTCCCGTCCGCGTGGGCGGCACCGAGCAGCCGTGCCAGCTCGGCCATGCCCTCGTCGATCTCCCGCTTCGCCGACTCCACCAGGCCGTCCGTGTAGAGCACCAGCAGGCTGCCCTCGGGCACCTCCAGCTCGACCGTCTCGAAGGGCGGTTTCGCCGCGCCCAGCGGCGGGTCGGCGTCCGGCTCCGGGAAGTGCACGGTGCCGTCGGGGTGGACCAGGGCGGGCGGCGGATGTCCGGCCCGCGCGAGGGAGCAGACCCGGGTCGTGGAGTCGTAGAGCGCGTACAGACAGGTGGCGTACGACGCCTCGCCCATGGCGCCGACGATGTCGTTGAGGTGGCCGAGGATCTCGGCGGGCGGCAGCTCCAGGTCGGCCAGGGTGTGCACCGCGGTCCGCAGCCGGCCCATGGTGGCCGCCTCCGGCAGACCGTGGCCCATGACGTCGCCGACGACCAGCGCGACCTGCCCGCCGGACAGCGGGATGATGTCGTACCAGTCACCGCCCACGTCCGCGCCGGGCCCGGCCGGCAGATAGCGCGCGGCCGCCGTGCAGGCGGGCAGGTCGGGCAGGTCCTGGGGGAGCAGACTGCGCTGGAGTTCCCGGGACCGGGTGTGCTCGGCGTCGTAGAGCCGCGCCCGCTCCAGGGACTGGGCGAGGAGGGCGGCGATCGTGGTGAGCAGGGCGCGCTCCTCGTCGTCGAGGAGCCGGGGCCGGTCGAAGGAGACGACGCAGACCCCGAAGGTGTGCCCGGAGGCCGTCAGCGGCAGGAACGCCCAGGAGTTCTTGTCGCCGCGGGCGGGGAAGTCGGCCAGTTCGGGATAGCGGGCCGCGTACTCGTGGGGCGAGGACATGAACAGCGGTTCGCCGGACTCGATGGTGTCCCAGGCGGGGTCGCCGGTCGTGGCCCTGCGGCGGCTGTCGAGGAGGTGGACGAACTCGGCGGGGTAGCCGACCGCGCCCACGTGATGGAGCCGGTCGCCCTCGCCGACCTGGACCATGAGCCCGGCGGCGGCGAACGGCGGCAGCACCCGCCGGGCGACCGCGTCCACCACGTCCCGGGAGGTCGTGGCCTTGGCGAGCTCCGTGGTCAGCTCCGCGATGCGCAGCGCCCTCTCGGCCGTGGCCCGTTCCGCCGCCTGCCGTTCCTCCGCCAGCCGGCGCTTCTCGGTGACGTCCTGGAAGTACAGGGTGCGGCCGTCGGGGCCGGGCACCAGCCGGACGTGCAGGCGCCGCCCGCAGTCCGCGATGTGCACGTCGAAGCCGGTGGGCCGCTCCTCGGCCGCCGCGGCCAGGCAGCTCTCCTTGAGCCCGGGGACCTGCCGGGTGGCCTCCAGGTCCCACAGCAGCCGTCCGAACAACTCCTCCTCGGAGAAGCCGAGGAACCGTTCCGCCTCGAGGTTGGCGAAGGTGATCCGCCACTCGTCGTCCACCGCGAGGAAGCCGTCGCTCATGTGCCTGAGGGCCCTGCTGAGCGCGTCCCGGGCGGGGCGCGGCTCGTTGCTCTCCCAGCCGACCCCGATCATCCGCAGCGGCTCGCCCTGCTCGTCGTAGGTCGCCCGGCCGCGCGCCTGTGTCCAGCCCCAGGTGCCGTCCAGCCGCCGCACGCGGTACTCGGCCTCGAAGACGGTGGCGTCGAGGATCGCCTGCTGGGCCGCCGCCAGGGTCGGGGCGAGGTCGTCGGGGTGGACGATCCGCATCCAGTTGTCGATCCTGCCGGTGAAGTCGGCGGGCCGGGTGCCGTACAGCGCGAGGGCCGCGTCGTCCCAGATCAGGTCGCCGTTGCGGATGTCCCAGTCCCACGAGCCGACCTGGACCTCCTTCAGGGCGTCCCGCAGCCGCTCGCCGTGCAGTTCCGTGTGCGAGGGGCCGGACGGCGGCGGGGCCTGGGCCATGCGGTCCTCGGTCCAGGCCACCACGTCCCGCAGGAAGGTCCAGTGCTCCTCGGTCGGTTCACCCCGCTCACCCGCTACGACGGTCAGCGCGCCGACGCTGCGTCTGCCGCTGAACACCGGGAGGGCGGCGAGGCCGGTGCCGGGCCAGGTGTCCTCCTCGGGCGGGTCCTGGCCGGGGGAGAGCGGCACCCAGACGCCTGTGCCGCGCTGGAGGGCACGGGCCGGGGCCAGCGGGCCCTCCTGGTCGACGATCTCCCAGGCGCGGGTGAGGGCGGGCGGCAGACCGACGGACGACACCAGGCGCAGCGCCGACATCGGGCCACGCAGGTGCATGGTCCCGCCGAGCGCGCTCAGCTCGCCGACCGCGTGCCCGAGCGCCAGCCGGAAGACCTCGCTCTCCGTAGCGCCAGGGGCCACCGAGCCGAGGAGAGCGAGCCGCGCGTTCATGGAGGGAACTTATCGTTCCCGTTTCCGTTCGAAACCTTGCTTCACATATTCCGACCCGGCCGGCTCCTTCACTTCCTCACCTCAACTGCCGCTGAATCATGGCAAGTTGCTGAAATTCCGGGCGTGTGGCGTGCCGCGAGAAGGGCAGTGGGGCGGGTGTCTGCGGCGGGGTGAGAGGAGCGGCGGGGGTGGTTTGAATCAGCAGGACGGCCAGCCGTGAGCACACTGGGGCGGGTTCGTGGTCGGGTGGGCGTTCGGTGCGTGCCGCGGGCGCTGCGATGTTGAGTGGCGGGCGTGCCGCGGGGTGGCGTCGGCTGGGGGAGGCGGACCGCTGGTGTGAGCTGCCGGCCGAGACCGTGACCGGTCCGTGCCTTGCCGACAGGTGGCCCGTTCCATCGAGAACCGGCATCCGCGCGAGCCCTGTCAGGGTGCCCCTGGACACGCGGAAAGGCCGGTCCCAGCGCCCCGGCGGCGCTGGAACCGGCCCTTCTTTGGCTGTGCCGTGTCAGTCCGTGCCGAACTCCATCGCTGCCCGGTCCAGCAGTGCCTCGTCCTCCGAGACCTCGCCGCGGGACGCGATCGCCTCGGCGCCGCCCTCGGGGAGTTCCGGCATGGTGCCGATGAGGCCCGTCGCCGCGGCCTGGGACGCGCCGATCGTGGGGCTGCCGGTGCCGATCAGGCCGAGGCCCGCGTACTGCTCCAGCTTGGCGCGGGAGTCGGCGATGTCGAGGTTGCGCATGGTGAGCTGGCCGATCCGGTCGACCGGGCCGAAGGCCGAGTCCTCGGTGCGCTCCATCGACAGCTTGTCCGGGTGGTACGAGAACGCCGGACCGCTCGTGTCGAGGATCGAGTAGTCCTCGCCCCGACGCAGCCGCAGGGTGACCTCACCCGTGACCGCCGCGCCGACCCACCGCTGGAGCGACTCGCGGATCATCAGCGCCTGCGGGTCCAGCCAGCGGCCCTCGTACATCAGGCGGCCCAGGCGCCGGCCCTCGTTGTGGTACTGGGCGACCGTGTCCTCGTTGTGGATCGCGTTGACGAGACGCTCGTAGGCCGCGTGCAGCAGGGCCATGCCCGGGGCCTCGTAGATCCCGCGGCTCTTCGCCTCGATGATCCGGTTCTCGATCTGGTCGGACATGCCCAGCCCGTGCCGGCCGCCGATCGCGTTGGCCTCCATGACCAGGTCGACGGCGGAGCCGAACTCCTTGCCGTTGATGGTCACCGGGCGGCCCTGGTCGAAGCCGATCGTCACGTCCTCGGGCGCGATCTCGACCGAGGGGTCCCAGAAGCGCACGCCCATGATCGGCTCGACGGTCTCGATGCCGGTGTTGAGGTGCTCCAGGGTCTTGGCCTCGTGCGTGGCGCCCCAGATGTTGGCGTCGGTGGAGTACGCCTTCTCCGTCGAGTCCCGGTACGGCAGCTGGTGCGCGACCAGCCACTCCGACATCTCCTTGCGGCCGCCGAGCTCGGTCACGAAGTCCGCGTCCAGCCAGGGCTTGTAGATCCGCAGGTTCGGGTTGGCGAGCAGGCCGTAGCGGTAGAACCGCTCGATGTCGTTGCCCTTGAAGGTCGAACCGTCGCCCCAGATCTGGACGTTGTCCTCCATCATCGCCCGCACCAGGAGCGTGCCGGTGACGGCCCGGCCCAGCGGGGTGGTGTTGAAGTACGCCCGCCCGCCGGAGCGGATGTGGAACGCCCCGCAGGTGAGCGCGGCCAGTCCCTCCTCGACCAGCGCGGCCCGGCAGTCGACCAGGCGCGCGATCTCGGCACCGTAGGTCTTCGCGCGGCCGGGCACCGAGTCGATGTCGGGCTCGTCGTACTGGCCGATGTGCGCGGTGTAGGTGCAGGGGATGGCGCCCTTGTCGCGCATCCACGCGACCGCGACGGAGGTGTCGAGACCGCCGGAGAAGGCGATGCCGACGCGCTCGCCGGCGGGGAGGGACGTGAGGACCTTGGACATAGGAAGATTATGCATCACGACGCATGGTCATGCAAAGCCCCTCTTTGAAGGCCGATTCTGGGCGCTCCGCGGAGCGCCTACCCTTGACCCATGACCAGCAGCAGCGACCGGAGCCCGGCAGTGGACGTTTCATCTCCGAAAACGTACGAAGTGCGCACTTACGGGTGCCAGATGAACGTCCATGACTCCGAGCGATTGTCCGGACTGCTGGAGGAGGCGGGATACGTGCCCGCTCCCGAGGGTTCCGACGGGGACGCGGACGTCGTCGTCTTCAACACCTGCGCGGTGCGGGAGAACGCCGACAACCGGCTCTACGGCAACCTCGGCCGGCTCGCCCCGAGGAAGGCCTCGCGGCCCGGCATGCAGATCGCCGTCGGCGGCTGCCTCGCGCAGAAGGACCGCGACACCATCGTCAAGAAGGCGCCCTGGGTCGACGTCGTCTTCGGTACGCACAACATCGGCAAGCTGCCCGTCCTGCTGGAACGCGCGCGCGTGCAGGAAGAGGCGCAGGTCGAGATCGCCGAGTCGCTGGAGGCGTTCCCGTCCACCCTGCCGACCCGCCGTGAGAGCGCCTACGCGGCCTGGGTGTCGATCTCCGTCGGCTGCAACAACACCTGCACCTTCTGCATCGTCCCGGCCCTGCGCGGCAAGGAGAAGGACCGTCGCACCGGCGACATCCTCGCCGAGATCGAGACCCTGGTCGGCGAGGGCGTCTCCGAGATCACGCTGCTCGGGCAGAACGTCAACGCGTACGGCTCCGACATCGGCGACCGCGAGGCCTTCAGCAAGCTGCTGCGGGCCTGCGGCACCATCGAGGGCCTGGAGCGCGTCCGCTTCACCTCCCCGCACCCCCGCGACTTCACCGACGACGTGATCGCGGCGATGGCGGAGACCCCGAACGTCATGCCCCAGCTTCACATGCCGCTCCAGTCCGGTTCGGACACCGTCCTGAAGGCGATGCGCCGCTCCTACCGCCAGGACCGCTACCTCGGGATCATCGAGAAGGTCCGGGCCGCCATGCCGGACGCCGCGATCACCACCGACATCATCGTGGGCTTCCCCGGCGAGACCGAGGAGGACTTCGAGCAGACCATGCACGTCGTCCGCGAGGCCCGCTTCACCCAGGCCTTCACCTTCCAGTACTCCAAGCGCCCCGGGACCCCGGCCGCCACCATGGAGAACCAGATCCCCAAGGAGGTCGTCCAGGCGCGTTACGAGCGTCTCGTCGCGCTCCAGGAGGAGATCTCCTGGGAGGAGAACAAGAAGCAGGTCGGCCGCACCCTGGAGCTGATGGTCGCCGAGGGCGAGGGCCGCAAGGACGGCGCCACCCACCGCCTCTCCGGCCGCGCCCCCGACAACCGCCTGGTCCACTTCACCAAGCCCGACCAGGAGGTCCGCCCCGGCGACGTGGTCACGGTCGAGATCACCTACGCCGCCCCCCACCACCTCCTCGCCGAGGGCGCCGTCCTCGACGTGCGCCGCACGCGCGCGGGCGACGCGTGGGAGAAGCGCAACGCCGAACAGGCCGCGAAGCCGGCGGGCGTGATGCTGGGGCTGCCGCAGATCGGGGTGCCGGAGCCGCTGCCGGTGGCCGCGGGCGGTTGCGCGGCGCACTGAGCGACGCCGGGGACTGAGGGGCTCAGGGGAGGGCTGGGGCATGGCGCGCTGGGTGGTGGTCGTCGACCGCGCCGTCGGGAACCACACCGACATCGACGAGGTGGCGCACTTCGAGGGCACTCAGGACGAGGCCCGGGCCCGTCTCTACGAGCTCGCCTGCACCCACCGTCCTGCTGTCGGCCTGCGTCAGAAGCGCCGGCAGGTCTACCGGATCGGTGACGGGGACGCCTACTACGTCACCGTCGAAGGCGCGATGACCACGCACCGCGTCATGTACCGGCTCGCCGAACTGGCGTGGAGCACCCATCCGGAGTCCTGGCCCTGGGCCTGGAAGTAGGCTCCCGATCATGCTTGTCGCCGCCGCCGTCTGCCCCTGCCCGCCGATCCTCCTGCCCGAGGTCGCCGCGGGCGCCGCGCCCGAGCTGGACGCCGCGCGTGCCGCGTGCGCGGACGCGCTGGGCGTGCTCGCCGCCGCCCGGCCCGATCTCCTCGTGGTCGTCGGGCCCGCGGAGCGGAGCGGCCGTGGAGTGCACGCGGAGGGGGCCCGGGGCTCGTTCCGGGGCTTCGGTGTGGACGTCGACGTACGACTGGGCGCGGACCGGGGCGCAGACGAGCCGCGTCCGCTGCCGGCCTCCCTCGCCGTCGCCGCCTGGCTGCTGGAGCGCACCGGTTGGTCGGACGCCCCGATCGAGGGACTCGGTGTGGGGGAACCGCTGGAGCCCGAGCGGTGTATCCAGACCGGGAGGGAGATCGCCGCGCGGGCCGAGCGGGTGGCGATGCTGGTGATGGGCGACGCCAGCGCCTGCCGCACGCTCAAGGCACCCGGTTACCTCGACGAGCGCGCGGCCCCCTTCGACGCGGAGGTCGCGCGGGCCCTGGGCGCGGCCGACGTGGCGTCCCTGCGCGCGCTGGACGCCGAGTTGGCGTACGAGCTGAAGGCCTCCGGCCGGGCGCCCTGGCAGGTCCTCGGGGGCGCGGCGGAGGGCGCGGGCCTTGGCGGCTCGCTGCTGTACGAGGACGCGCCGTACGGCGTGGGGTACGTGGTCGCGACTTGGTCGTGACGGTCGCGGTCGGTGGGTCGCGGCGGTCGCGGTTGGCGGGTCGTGACGGCCACGGTCGGCGGGCGTGGGGTCGTAGAAGGACCGTGGGGCCGTGGGGTCGTAGGAGGGCCGTAGGGGGCCGGGGCGCCTGGACGGCGGCGGACGGCCGGGGGCGTCTGCCCCTG
>NZ_JBHUXV010000192.1:0-12201 GCF_042669125.1 Streptomyces sp. NPDC057253
CCGGCTGCAGGGCGCCCCCGAGGCGCTGAAGAGCCTCAAGCGCTACGACTTCGAGCCGCCGTCGGCCTCCTTCGACGCCGCCTTCGGAGGCGGCGACCACTAGCCGCTCCGGAGCAGAAGACCCAAACCTGGCGGAGCGCTGACAAACCGTCACGACCGAGCCGCCGGGCTGATCCAGCCTGCCCGCACTCGCCTTTGTCCTGGTTCTGGAAGAAGTTCGCCGTTTCGCTGCGCAAGGGGTTCCGGCCAAGGACGAACGGGGCTACGGTCCCTTCGTGCACAGGAACCACTCAGTGGCTCGAAACTGACCATCCGTTCAGGACGTACGGCGCACCTCTCGTTCGACCGCCCCACCGAGAACGACCCGCACAGCGCACGAGCAAGACCCTGAGGCACCCCGCACTTCTCACCGGCGGCCCCTTGCCGCCCCTCGCACGCCGCAGCCGCGCCCCCACGACGGAGCAGCCCTCCGCACCGCGGCCGACGCCGTCCCCATGCCGACGGTCGGCGGGAGGCCCTCGCGCCCTCGCCGACCGTCCACCACCCGCACGGAACATCGACATGGCAGGGAGGCAGCCCGTGAACAACGACGGGAACGCATCGGAGCCCCGGACCGTCGGACGGACCGCACGCACCGGTGTCTGGTTCGTCGGAGCCCGCGGATCGGTCGCGACCACCGCCGTCGCCGGTTGCGCCGCGGTCACCGCCCAACTGTGCCCGCCGACCGGCATGGTGACCGAGACACCCCCCTTCGACGGCACCGGCCTGCCGCCCCTGTCCTCGCTCGTCTTCGGCGGCCACGACACCGCGCACGCTCCGCTGCCCAAGCGCGCCGAACACCTCACCGAGGCAGGCGTCCTGCCGCACGGGCTCGCCCCCGCCGTGC
Source organism: Streptomyces sp. NPDC057253 (assembly GCF_042669125.1). Taxonomy (NCBI): domain Bacteria; kingdom Bacillati; phylum Actinomycetota; class Actinomycetes; order Kitasatosporales; family Streptomycetaceae; genus Streptomyces; species Streptomyces sp. NPDC057253. Next base: position 887 of record NZ_JBHUXV010000192.1, read on the forward strand.
GCGCCGAACTCCAGGCCGCGGACGAGGAGATACGGCTCGGCGGCCCGCTCCCCGGCGACACGCGAACCGACGAGGAGCTGATCGCGGACTTCGCCGCCGACCTCACCTCGTTCCGCGTGCGCAACGCACTGGCACGGGTGGTCGTCGTCAACGTCTCCTCCACCGAGCCGCTGCCCGACCCCGACGCCGTACGACTTCCCCCCAGCTCCCTCTACGCGGCCGCCGCCGTGCGAGCCGGCTGCCCCTACGTCAACTTCACGCCGTCCACCGGGTTGCGCACCCCGGCCCTCACGGAGGCCGCCGCGGCCGGCGCACTGCCCCACGCGGGCCGTGACGGCAAGACCGGCCAGACTCTTTTGCGCGCCGTGCTCGCCCCGATGTTCGTCCAGCGTGCCCTTGAGGTCCGCGCCTGGTCCGGCACCAACCTGCTGGGTGGCGGCGACGGGGCGGCCCTGGCCGACCCGGCCGCGGCCGCGGCGAAGAACGCAGGCAAGGAACGCGTCCTGGCCGACACCCTCGGGTACACCCCGCAGGGCGAGGTGCACATCGACGACGTCCCCGTGCTCGGCGACTGGAAGACCGCCTGGGACCACATCGCCTTCGAGGGGTTCCTCGGCTCGCGCATGACCCTCCAGACCACCTGGCAGGGCTGCGACTCGGCCCTGGCGGCACCGCTCGTCCTGGACCTGGCCCGGCTGGTCGGCCGCGCCCACGAGGCGGGCCTGTCCGGCCCGCTCCCGGAACTGGGCTTCTACTTCAAGGACCCCGACGGGGGCCCGGCGGGTCTCTCGGAGCAGTTCACCGCGCTCCTGTCGTTCGCCGACCGCCTGCGGGAGGCGCACTGATGCGAGCACCGCACGCGTCGCCGTACAGCGACCGTGGCCCCTGACCCGGCACCTGTCCGCGGCCGCCAGAGCCGCCTCCGCACGAGCGTCGACGACCGTCCGCTCGTCCTGTTCTCCACCCCCCGCGCAGTATCCGGCCGTGGAGCGGCCACCGAAGTGAAGTCCCTTCTCCTGCGGTCCGCCGGCCTCGCCGGCGGCGGCAGCCGTAAGGCACCCGCAGCACCGCGACGACGAAAGAGAGAACCACTGTGACCGCGTTCAACGACGAAGCCGTCACCGACGACGCCCTGCGTCGCACCCTCGGCGTCAGCCGCCGCCGCTTCCTCAGCACCTGCACAGCCGTCACCGGGGCGGCGATCGCGGCCCCGGTCTTCGGCGCCGCACCCGCCCTGGCGCAGGACAGAACACCGGCCGGCGGCCCCGACCACGGCCGTTCCGCCCTGGTCCCGCCCCACAAGCGCGGCATCATCCTCTACACCGTCCGGGACGCGGTCGGCCGCGACCCGCTCGCCTCCGACCTGCCCTCCGGCTTCCGCGAGGTGTTCAACCAACTGTCCCGATTCGGCTACCGCCAGGTGGAGTTCGCCGGCTACGGCCAGCACGCCAACGCACCCGGCGGCGCCGACCTGGGCACGGTCCAGGGCGCGAAGCTGCTGCGCTCCTGGCTCGACGAGTACGGCCTGCGGGCACAGGGCAGCCACGGCTACATCCCGCCGTCCTGGCCGCTGACGCCGGCCGACCTCGACACCTTCAAGCGCTGGCTGGAGATCGCCAACATCATCGGCATGGACCACATGGGCACCGGCGCCGACCCCACCAACACCCCCTACCGGGCCGACTGGGACGTCGCCGCGCAGAAGTGGAACACCCTGGGTGCCATCGCCCGCCGCGAGGGCATCAAGCTCTACACCCACAACCACGACGCGGCCTACGACTTCCTGCTCGACGGCGGCCCCCTCGACGCCCAGGGCCGGCCGACCCGCAGCTCCGGCATCCGCAAGCTGGAGTACTTCCTGAAGGTGACCGACCGCAAGAGCGTCTACCTGGAGCTCGACGTCTTCTGGGCGCACGTGGCCCAGTACAAGTTCCACACGTACACCGCCCACGACGGCTCCCAGCGCGAGCGCGTCTTCGACCCGGCCGCACTCGTCGAGCGCAACAGCGCCCGGTTCCCGCTCTTCCACGCCAAGGACGGCGTCGTCAACACCCAGAGCGGCCTCGGCTACGACATGGTGCCGTTCGGCACGGGTGACATCGACTACCGGCGGTTCTTCACCCGGGTGGGAGCGAAGAACTACCGCAACCCGATGGTCGAGCAGGACAACGCGCCCAGCACCACCGTGCCCGGCCAGTCCCTGGACTTCGCCCGCATCGGCTACCAGAACCTCGCGGCCCTGCGCGCCCGCCACTGACCAAGCGTGACCTGACCGCCCGACAGGCGCGCCACGGTGGGACGTACTGAGCGCGCCTGACTATTGATCCGCCTCCACCCCGCAGCGGTCGTCCGGTCGCGAACCCGCATCACGACCGGACGGCCAGACCGAAGGAGTTCTGAGTGCGCACCAGACGGATCGTCACCCTCCTGGGGGCCGCCACCCTGGCCGGAGCCGTCGGGCTCCTGCCCCTCTCCCCGGCACAGGCCGCCAAACCCGACCCCGCACCCCCGGCCGCGGCGGACTTCCAGAAGGTCACGCTCAACGACCGCCCCGGCGAGCCCATGGCCCTCGCCGTCCTCCCCGACCGACGCGTGCTGCACACGGCGCGCACCGGAGAGGTCCGCATCCACGACCCCAAGAGCGGCGTGAACTTCCTCGCCGCCGACATGAAGAAGAGCCCCGCGGGGCTCTACCAGCACGACGAGGAAGGCGTGCAGGGCATCGCCGTCGACCCCGGCTTCGCCAAGAACCACTGGGTCTACCTCTACTACTCGCCCCGCCTAGACACCCCCATGGACGACCCGGCCACCCCCGGGGTCAACGAAGGCGACGCACCGCAGTTCGGCACGGACGCGGACTGGGCCAAGTACAAGGGCGTCACCCGCCTGTCCCGGTTCAAGCTCGTCGGCAACAAGCTCGACTTCGCCTCCGAGCAGAAGGTCATCGACGTACCGGCCGACCGCGGCATCTGCTGCCACGTCGGCGGCAAGATCGACTTCGATGCCAAGGGCACCCTGTTCCTGTCGACCGGCGACGACTCCAACCCCTTCTCCTCGGATGGCTACGCCCCGCTCGACGACCGCGCCGACCGCAACCCGGCCTACGACGCGCGACGCACCGCGGGCAACACCAACGACCTGCGCGGCAAGGTCCTGCGCATCCAGGTCAAGCCCGGCGGCGGATACCAGATACCGCGCGGCAACCTCTTCGCCCCGGGCACGCCGAAGACCCGCCCCGAGATCTACGCCATGGGCCTGCGCAACCCCTTCCGGTTCGGGGTCGACGACAAGACCGGCGAGGTCTACGTCGGCGACTACTCACCCGACGCCCAGAGCGCGAACCCCGACCGCGGCCCCGCGGGCCAGGGACGCTGGATGGTCATCGACCGCCCCGCCAACTACGGCTGGCCGTACTGCGTGACCCAGGACATGCCGTACCAGGACTACGACTTCGCCACCCAGAAGTCGAGCGGCGCCTTCGACTGCGCCAAGCCCGTCAACGACTCCCGTCACAACACCGGCCGCAGCGTGCTGCCGCCGGTCGAGGACGCGGAGATCGTCTACGGCTACGGTGCCTCAGCGGAGTTCCCGGAGCTCGGCACGGGCGGCATCGGCCCGATGGGCGGTCCGGTGTACCAGTACGACAAGAGCAACAAGGCGCAGAACCGCTGGCCCTCCTACTTCGACGGCAAGCCGCTCTTCTACGAGTGGACCCGTGACCAGATGAAGGCCATCACCCTGGGCAAGAAGAACGAGGTCCTCAAGATCGAGGACGCGATCCCCACGATCAAGACGGACGGCCCGATCGACGCCGAGTTCGGCCCCGACGGCGCGCTGTACGTCCTCGAATACGGCACCGGGTACTTCGCGGAGCTGCCCGAGGCCCAGCTCTCCCGCATCGACTTCACCCGCGGCAACCGCACCCCGGAGCCGAAGGTCGCAGCCGACGTCGTGAACGGCACCAGCCCGCTGACCGTCCAGTTCTCCAGCGCCGGCACGACGGACGCCGACGGCGATGCCCTGCGCTACGCCTGGGACTTCGACGCCAACGGCACGGTCGACTCCAGGGAGGCCAACCCGAAGCACACCTTCACCGACAACGCCGTCTACGACGCCACGCTGAAGGTCACCGACAGCACCGGGCGTTCGGCCTCCGCCTCCGTCCCCGTCGTCGTCGGCAACAAGGCCCCGGTCGTCTCGCTCACCACCGACCCGGCCCCGCACGGCGGCACCCCGTTCCACTGGGGTGACACGGTCACCTGGCAGGTCACCGTCACCGACGACCAGCCCGTGGACTGCGCGAAGGTCAGTGTCTCGTTCATCCTGGGCCACGACTCGCACGGCCACCCGCTGTCGACGAGCAACGGCTGCTCCGGATCGTTCAAGACCTTCGTGGACGGCGGTCACTCCGGCTCGGACAACCTCAAGGCCGTCTTCAACGCCACCTACACCGACACACCCCCGGCCGGCCTGCCGTCCCTCTCGGGCAGCGCCGAGGTCGCCCTGACCCCGGCCGACTGACCGACCGGCCACGACAACACCGCGACGGGGCGCCGCTTCGGGGCGCCCCGTCGCCGTACGTCCATGCCCGGGTGTCAGCTCCTCGACAGCCCGGGCAGATGGTCGGCGAGGTGCATGGCGTGGAGCCGGGCGAACTCGTCGTGCGTGCAGTCCCCGTAGGCGGGATGGGTGGCGTGCCCGCCGGTGTGGCCGGTGAACAGCGCCACCGCGTCCGAGAGATCGGCCGCCGCGTCGGACACCGGCAGGGCCGGATCCAGCGGCGGCGCCCCGTCGATCTCCGCACCGAGCGGGTGCTTCATCGCCCCTCGCCGCAGAAAGACCTGCTTGGCCAGCCGCCCTACGGTGGCCCGGTACAGGGCGGGCTTGAGCGCGGGGTATCCGGTCACGGAGTACCGGACGGTCTGGGCGCAGTGCTGCAGCGTCTGGGAGAGGTTCCAGTCACTGCCGGGCGCCAGCAGGTCACGCTCGGGACGGGTTTCGAGATCCTGGTGGAGCGGCTTGATGACCTGCTCAAGGTCGAGAGGGGGCATGACAGGAGCCTACGCGGCGATGGTGCACGCATAATGCCGCGGGGCTGGCACCGGCGGCGGGACGAGCGTCGCGGAGTTCGTCCGTCAAGGGAGCAACTCCCTTACGAGTGCGGCGACTTGCTCCACCTCGATGAGGAAGCCGTCGTGGCCGTAGGGGGATTCGATCAGCCTTAGATCGTCGGCCGAGGGGATGGCCGATGCCAACTCCGCCTGCTGGGACGGCGGGTAGAGGCGGTCGGAGTCGACGCCGGCCACCAGCGTGGGCGCGCTCACCCGGCGCAGCGCGGCGCGCAGCCCGCCGCGGTCCCTGCCGACGTCGTGGCTGTTCATGGCCTCGGACAGGACGACATAGCTGCCCGCGTCGAAGCGGCGCACCAGCTTGGCGGCGTGGTGGTCGAGGTAGGACTCGACCTGGTACCGGCCGCCGCTCCAGGGGTCCTCCGTGCCCTGGGGCGTTCTGCCGAAGCGGGCGGCCAGTTCCGGCTCGCTGCGATAGGTGACGTGAGCGAGCCGTCGGGCGAGGCCGAGCCCGGTGTGCGGGCCACGGCCGGTGTCGTGGTAGTGGCCGCCGTGCCAGTGCGGGTCGGAGCGGATGGCGTGCAACTGGATGGCGGACAGGGCGATTTGCTCGGCGCTCGCCGCGGCCGTGGTGGCGAGCAGCAGAAGCGCTCCGGTGCGCTGCGGATGCGCCACGGCCCACTCCAGGGCCCGCATTCCGCCCATCGAACCGCCGACCACCAGCGCCCACCGGTCGATCCCCAGCGCGTCGGCCAGTCCGGTCTCGGCCGCGACCTGGTCGCGCTGGGTGAGGAAGGGGAAGTCGCCGCCCCAGCGGCGTCCCCCGGCCGCGAGGGATGACGGCCCGGTGCTGCCCTGGCAACCGCCGAGCACGTTCGGGGCCACGACGAACCAACGGTCCGTGTCCAGGGGCCGCCCCGGTCCGATGAGGCCGTCCCACCACCCGGGCGTGGGGTGCCCAGGGCCGGCCGGGCCGGCGACGTGGCTGTCCCCGGTGAGCGCGTGCAGAACGAGAACGGCGTTGGAGGCGTCCGGCAGAAGCCGTCCCCATGTCTCGAACGCCAGCCGTACGGCGGGCAGTTCACCGCCGGCTTCCAACGCGAGCGGCTTCTCGCGGGCGTACCACTGTCGGCGCCCGGGCGGGTCCCCCTCCCGCCAGGCCCCGGTGGCCGGCGGGAGGGGAACCTCGGAGGGCGTCAGTACGGTGTTCAGGACGCGCCCTTGGCCGCGCGGAACCCGGCCTCCAGGTCGGCCTTGAGGTCGGCGAGGTTCTCGATGCCGACCGACAGCCGCACCAGTCCGGGAGAGGTGCCGGTGGCCGCCAACTGCGCCTCGTCGAGCTGGCTGTGGGTGGTGGACGCCGGATGGATGATGAGGCTGCGGACGTCACCGATGTTGGCGAGATGACTGAAGAGCTCGACGGCGTCGACGAACCGCCTGCCCGCCTCGACACCGTCCCGCAACTCGAACGAGACGATGGCACCGGCACCGCGCGGGAGGTACTTCTGCCCCGCCTCGTACCAACGGCTGGACTCCAGTCCCGGGTAGTGGACGGCCGCGACCTCGTCCCGCTGCTCCAGCCACTCGGCCAGTGCCTGGGCGTTCGCGGAGTGCCGCTCGATGCGCAGACTCAGCGTCTCCACGCCCTGCAGGAGCAGGAACGCCGAGTGCGGGGACAGCGCCGGTCCGAGGTCGCGCAGCAACTGCACCCGCAGCTTGATCGCGAACGCGCCCGGGCCGAGCGCGGGCCAGTACTGGAGGCCGTGGTAGCTGGGGTCCGGTTCGGTGAAGTCGGGGAAGCGGTCGGGGTGGGCGCCGAAGTCGAAGGTCCCGCCGTCCACGACGACCCCGGCGATCGCGGTGCCGTGTCCGCCCAGGAACTTGGTCGCCGAGTGCACGACGATGTCGGCGCCGTGCTCAAGGGGTCGGAGCAGATAGGGAGTCGGGACGGTGTTGTCCACGATCAACGGCACCCCGGCAGCGTGTGCCACGTCCGCGACCGCGCGCACGTCGAGCACGTTGCCGCGCGGATTGCCCAGCGTCTCCGCGAACAGCGCCTTGGTGTTCGGCCGGATCGCCGCCCGCCAGGCCTCTGCGTCGTCCGGGTCGTCCACGAACGACACCTCGATGCCCAGCTTCGGCAGTGTGTGGCGGAAGAGGTTGTAGGTGCCGCCGTACAGCGAGGTGCTGGAGACGATGTGGTCGCCCGAGCTCGCCAGCGTCAGGATCGCCAGGGTCTCCGCGGCCTGCCCGGACGACAACGCGACGGCCGCGACCCCGCCCTCCAGGGCTGCGATCCGCTGCTCGAAGACGTCCTGGGTGGGGTTGTGGATACGGGTGTAGATGTTGCCGGGCTCGGCCAGCGAGAACAGGTCGGCGGCGTGCTGGGTGTCCCGGAAGACGAACGAGGTCGTCTGGTAGATGGGCGTGGCGCGGGCACCGGTCGTCGGATCGGGTGCTGCTCCGGCGTGGATCTGCTTGGTCTCGAACGACCAGGCGGACGTGTCCGGTCCCGCGGGGCTCTCCTCAGGGGTGTGGCCGGCGGTGACGGAGTCGAGGGGCTGGCTCATGGTGCTGCTCCCGATGCAGAGGGTGAGGGCGTGAAGGTGTGAGGGAACCGCGGCGCCGCAGACCGCGCCCGATGGCGGGCTGCGGTCAGCGCGAAGCGGTGAGAAGGAGAAAAGTGCTGCTCAGAGGCCGGAGCGCGGCGTCAGCTCGCGGCGGAACAACCCGTGGTGGTGACACGCACGTAGTCCACGTGGCGGCGGGTCACAAGCACGGTCATGGAGTCAGAAAACCACAGCGACGGCCCTGGGGCACGGACATGACGAAGATGTCTCACGTCGTGGGACAGGTGGTGGGACACGGACACCGAGGCGAGGCCTACGTGTTGGGCCTGCGGCCACGGCTGCTCGTGAGGGTCTCCGGGACCGCGGCCACGGGCTCGCACGGCACAACCTCGTCCCCATCATGCATTGCCTAGCGCGCCCCCGGCGCCGGCCTGGCAGCCGTCCAGGCCGGCGGACGGGGCGGCATCACGCAGGCGCGCCGAGCGGCGGGTGCTCGAGGACGCGGGGCTTGTACTCGACCAGTTGGATGCCGCCGTCGAAGGTGCGGTGCTCGGTCATTTCGAGAGCGACGTCCGGATAGCCGTCGTAGATGCGTTCCTCGCCCGTGGCCCCGGTGATCACCGGGAACATCACGACCCGGAAGCGGTCGACGAGTCCCGCTCGCAGCAGGGATCGGCTCAGGCTGAGGCTGCCGATCGTGCTGAGCAGCTCCGAGCCGCTCGACTTCATGGCACGGACCGTCTCGACCGCGTCGTCGCGCACCAGTGTGGAGTTGGCCCAGGCCAGGGGCTCCTTGAGCGAGGAGGAGAACACCACCTTGGACGCCTGCGTGAGCTCGTCGACGGACGCCTCTTCTTCGGGCCTGAACTCGTCCTGGCCGGCGGGGACCTCGCCCGCGGCGAAGCCCGACATCAGGCGGTAGGTGTTCGCTCCCATGAGGTAGGTGACCTTGGGCTGCTCGCCGAGCCATGCGAGGTATTCCGGCCCTTCGAGGCCCCAGAACCCGGGCCATCCCTCGCCCGACGCGTAGCCGTCGAGAGAGGTGATGAAGTCGACGAGGAGTTCCGACATGGCGGTGTCCTTTCCTTGGGTGTCACGAGCTTGGACCGCCGGGGAGCCGCAAACTCATCGGCCGCGCCGTCTTGTCCTGCCGGTCGCTTGACGAGCACCGCTTTTCCTGACTCAGCAGATATTTTCCGCGCACTTCTTCTAGTGTCGTGTTCATGACAGACACCTCAGATGCGCGCACCCCTGTCGCGCGCCGTACCGTGCTCAAGGCCACCGGAGCCACGGCCGCCGCCCTGGCCGTGGGGTCGGCGGCCGTGAACGAGGCCCCCACAGCCGAGGCGGTCGGCACCGCTCCTGTCGCCGCCGCGGCCGTCTGCACCCTCACCCGCGAGATGACCGAAGGCCCCTACTACCTGGATCGGCAGTACGTCCGCTCCGACATCACCGAAGGCAAGGCCGGCGTTCCGCTGAAGCTGAGCCTCACCGTCGTCGACGCCGGCAGCTGCGTACCCCTGCGCAACGCCCTGGTCGAGCTCTGGCAGGCGGACGTGCTCGGTGAGTACTCCGGCTTCGTCGGGGAGAACGGCCACAACGAACCGGACAACGGCACCTTCCTGCGCGGCGGAGTGCTCACCGACGCCAGTGGTGTCGCGGCCGTCACCACGATCTACCCGGGCTGGTACCGCGGGCGCTGCATCCACATCCACGTCAAGGTCCACACCGGCGTCACGGTCACGCCCGACGGCCACTTCACCGGAGGCCGGGAGCTTCACACGGGTCAGTTGTACTTCCGCGAGTCGGTCACGGCCGCGGTCGCCCGGCTCGCCCCGTACACCAGCAACACGGTGCCCCGCACCACCCTCGCCCAGGACTCCATCTACGACGGCGGGGGCGCCGCGTCCGGCCTGCTGACCCTCACCGCGCTGGGGAGCACCACCTCCTCCGGCTACCTGGGCACGCTGACCCTGGGAGTGGACAGCTGACCTGCGAAGAACGACCGGCTGGGTGCCACTGGGTGAGTGCGGTGGGACCCAGCCGGGTGAGGAAGACCGCGGTCGCGGAGCGACCGGAGCAGGCGGGCCCGTCACCTTCCCCGACTGCCCTGCCAGAACAGTCTCTCGGCCCTGTCCGGATCGTCGACGATCCTGCACTCCGCGTCGAGCCACATCGTGGCACGCCGGTGCGGGGTGTAGGCCGGCCACGTCGGCACGCCCTGCGCCACGGGGCGACCGGTGCGGGCGAAACCCGCCCACAGTCCGCTCATGTGGCGCGCGGTCGCGAGCCGGGCCGGTGACTGGTCCTTGTTGAGGATGTAGTCGCGGTTCTTGTCGGTGGTGGCGAACTTGAGGTTGATGTCCGAGGCGTGCGGCGAGCCGATGGGGAAGTCGGTGCCGGGCACCGGCGTCGGGCTCGGGTAGGCGAGTTGGTACATGAACACCGGCGCCGCACGCTGTGCCGCCTTGGCCTCCGCGATCTTGATCGCGTCGCGCCAGATCGGTGAGGTGGTGATGGCGAAGTAGAGCTGCGCGGGTGTCGCGGTGGGCCGCGACCTGCGGAAGGTGTCGATGATCCGGTCGAGTTCGGCGCCCTGGTACGTCCGGCCCAGTTCCCGGCGCAGACCGGCGTCGTCGATGCGGAAGATGTCGGGCGGCCCGAAGAGACTGAAGAACACCGTCTCGTCACGGCAGGTGCCGCACATCAGCGGCTTGCCGGCCGAGAAGGGTGCGACGCCGTCGGCGAAGGGATGCCGCGGAATGACGGTGCCGTCGACGAAGGCGCCGAAGCCCGGGAGCGACCCCGGATCACCCCAGGGCGGGGCGCCGTTCGCGGCTTCGGACTGCTGGATCGCGAGCAGTCCTTCGGCCGGGATCTCATGCAGCCTGGGAATGTCCGCCGTGGTCAGACCCAGTAACTCCAGGGTGCGCCTGGCCCTGGCGGTGGCCCCTTCGCGGGTGGGGAAGCGCAGCGGAGCGGCACTCTCGATCGAGGCCTTGTGGAACAGGCGCGCGGCATTCGGCATGGTGTATACGGCCGCGGTCTTGGCGCCGCCGCCGCTCTCTCCCCAGACCATGATGTTGTCGGGGTCACCGCCGAAGTTCTCGATGTTCTCCCTGGTCCAGCGCAGTGCGGCAAGGATGTCCAGCATCCCCTGGTTGGCGGCGTAGTCGTCGCCGGCGAGGTCGCCCAGAAAGAGGTAGCCCAGGAGGCCGAGCCGGTGGTTGGACTCGACCACGACGACGTCGTAGAGCCGCGCCAGTCGGGTGCCGTCCTGCCCTGTGGCCGAGCCGGAGCCGATCATGTAGCCGCCGCCGTGGTTGTAGAACATCACCGGCCGTCGCTTGCGGTCCGCGGCCGGGGTCCAGACGTTGAGGTAGAGGCAGTCCTCCGACGGCGCGGGCATTCGGCCGTTGCCGTTCGGCCCCATCTCGCCGCCCGCCACCTGGAAGGAGGGGTGGGGAAAGGCCACCGTGTCGCGGACGCCGCGCCAACTGCTGGGTGGCCGCGGGGACTTGAACCGCAGTACGCCGAGCGGTGGCGTGGCGTAGGGCACGCCGAGGAACTTCACGATGCCGTCCTCGCGTCTCCCGCGCACCCTGCCGTAACGGGTCACCGCCTCGTCTCTTGTCCACGCCCCTTGCGCGACCGCGGTCGCCGGCAAGCTCATGCC
>NZ_JBHUXV010000193.1:0-12061 GCF_042669125.1 Streptomyces sp. NPDC057253
GCCCCGGTCCGGAGCCGCCCACGGGTTCGGGCCCTCGTCAGTTCCAGGGAGCCGCGGTGAGCCAGCTGGTGTCCTGGGCCCAAGACGTCGTGGAGTCCCAGGCGTTGGAGCCGCCGTTGCCGGCGATGTAGACCGTGTAGTTGTAGTGGCGGAGGTACTTCGTCGGGAAGTTGACGGACTGGAAGGAGCTGCCGACGCCGCTGTTGCCCGTGGTGGGGCAGAAGGTGGCGTCCTTGGCGAAGGCGCTGCCGCCGTCGTCGAAGTTCAGGTTGAGCTGGTAGTTGTAGTGGCGCAGGAACTGGCCGGGCTTGTCGACGGACTCGAACGACAGGCAGGAGGTGTTGGCCAGTCCGGCCCGGACGATCCAGGTGGCGTCGGCCTTGTCGGTGGCGGAGCTGGACGAGGTGATGTTGGAGATGACGACCTTGGTGTCGGCGTCGTTGTGGCGCAGGTAGTGCGAGGTGCAGCAGGGCGAGGTGGTGGCCTTGAGAGAGATCCGGGAGCCGGGGGTGAGGGTTCCGGTGCTGGTCGAGCCGCCGTCGTAGTTGACGGCGGTGATGTTGGCCTGGACGGCGTTCTCGGTGGCGTCCGACGGGTAGCCCTGGGTCATGACGCCTTCGTAGAAGGTGCCTTGGGCCCACTTGCTGTTGTCACCTCCGATGCCGAGGATGATCGCGCCTTCCTTCTGCATCGGGTTGTAGCCGGAGGCCGTGGGGCGTATTCCGTTGTAGAAGGTGGACAGGCCGCCCGACTGGGCGTCACCGCCGCGCAGGGCCCACTGGTTCGCGCCGCCCTTGAGCATGGCGGTCAGGAACCGGTGGTCGACGCTCGGGTTACCCGCGTTCAATCCGCGGTTGACCCCGGAGAACAGGCCGTTCTCCAGGTCGGCCATGACCCAGGGGCCGTTGCCGCTGCCCCAGCCCCAGCCCTTGTTGTTGCCGAAGTAGAGGGCCTCCATGTGGCCGTTGCCGGTGTCCAGGTTGTTGGTCTCGGCGTTGCCGTAGTCGAAGCAGCAGCCGCCGTTGAAGTGCTTGCCGTTGAAGATCGCGTACATGCCCTCGGGCTGGTCGCCGGTGGCGATGCCGTTGGTGTTGTTGTTGCGGTAGCCGGTGCCGGGGGCGATGTAGACGCCGTAGGCCTTGTGCCCGCCGACGATGACCGGGGCCTCGACGGCGTTGGCGAGGTTGTCGGGCCCGCCGGCGGCTCCTCCCCCGGGTGCCTGGGTGAGGTTGTTTCCCCTGGGCGATTGGTCGTAGATGACGGTGATGACGCAGCTGGTGTTCGCGCAGAAGGAGTCCTGCTGCGCGGCGTCGGCGTATCCGCCCGCGCTCAGCAGGCCGATGTCCTTGGTCGCGTTGTCGGAGGCGCGCCTGACCTGGTACAGCGGGCCGTTGTACGCCCCGTACAGGGCGCGGGTGGTGCTGTGTGCGGCGACGCAGGGGGTGTTGCCGGCGGCGTAGATGTCGCACGGCCCCTGGGTGGCGGCCTGCGAGGGGGCGGCCGTGGCGGTGAGCAGGCCGGCGGCGAGGGCGGCGGTGGCCCCTGCTGCCAGCAGTGTGCGTCTGACATGGCGTATCCACTGTTTCTTGATCATGAAGAACTCCTACACAGAGCGGAACGGAAGGTGAGAGGGCTCCTGGGTGTCGCCGTCTCACGGTGAGGCGTCACCGTGAGACGGCCGGGTCAGTTCGTCACGCGGAACGTGGCATCGCTGCGGGCAGTCGCCGTGGTGATCGGGTCGAGGCGCAGTTGGTAGGCGTAGTGGCGGATGTAGCGGTCGGGGTGGTTGTAGGACTGGAACGACGACCAGGCGGCGTCGGCGAGGCCGTCGACCTTGCGGAAGGTGGCGTCCGCGGCGAACTGGCTGCTGCCGTCGTTGAGGACGAGCTGGAAGTCGTAGTTGGCGTGGCGCAGGAAGTAGCCGGGGTAGTTCACCGACTCGAAGGAGACGGTGCCGGTGCCCGCCAGGCCGGGACGCAGCCGGAACCGGGAGTCGTCAGCGGGGGTGACGCTCGGGTCGATGCGTACGTCGAAGTTGGTGTGGCGGACGTAGCGGTCCTGGAAGTTGTACGACTGGAGCCGCTGCACGGGGGTGTTGGGCCAGCGGGCGAGTACGCGGCTCTCCTCGGCGGCCGTGAGGTTCATGATCCAGCCGTGCCGCTTCTTGGTGCCGCCCATGGTGTAGCTGGTCGACGCCGGCTTCTGGTAGGCGGCGGGGTCGGAGGGGTCGGTCGTGGTGACGGGCATGTAGCCGCCGTTGGTGGCGTACTGGTCGAGGTAGAGCGCCCACTTGTTGGTGCCGTTGAACTTCATCCACATCGGGCCCTCGACCATCGACCCGGTCAGGCCAATGCCGGAGAGGTCGCCGAGTTCGGTCCAGGTGCCGAGGATGGAGTTGCTGCCTTCGAGGGTGATCTGTCCGTCGCCGGAGGCCCGTACGTAGCGGTAGTTGCCGACACCCGGGGGCACTTCGATGATCTGGGTGTCGATGATCTCCTGGGTGCCAGGGCGGTCGATGTAGAGCTGGGGCGTGGTGATGCTGCGGAAGTCGCTGGTGTGGGCGGCGAAGATGCGGTGCTTCGTCGCGCCGTTGAAGGGCACGTTCGTGGCCCAGTACAGGACGTAGTCGTTGCTCGCGGGGTCCCAGATCGCTTCGGGCGCCCAGGCGTTGCGGCCGTCGGGGATCGCGCCGGCGACGTTGAGGAGCCACGGCTGCGACCAGGTGATCAGGTCGGTGGACTCCCACACGACGAGGTTGCGGCTGCCGTTGTTGATGGCGGCGTTCCAGTCCTGGCCGCAGCTGATGCACAGGTCGGTGGCGATGATCCAGTACTTGCTGCCGTCGGGGGATCGGACGAATGCGGGGTCGCGTACGCCCTTGGTGCCGACGGTGGAGCGCAGGACCATGCCGCCGCCGTTGAGGTCGTTCCAGTGCAGGCCGTCGGTGCTGTGGGAGAGGTACATCTGCTGGTTGGTCGCTCCCTCCCCGGTGAAGTGCACCATCAGATAGCCGGGGTCCACGGCGGCTGCCCGCTGGGGTGTGGTGAGGGCCTGGCCCGTGAAGAGGAGGCAGACGGCGAGCAATATCACCGTCAACCGGGCGCGGAGCGCGGTCATCAGATCTCCTGTCGGGTGCGGGTGCCACCGCCGGGCGAAGGGGGGAATGGGGTGGCGGGACGACTGGGTCTGGCAGGGGGCCCGGACAGCGCGTGGACCGGACGGAGGGATCCGAACGGCGGTGTTTCACCGCTGCGGCCAGAACTTTGGTGACGGCGGGTCAAGATGTGCGAATACGTGCGTCCGCTTGGGTGGGGCGGTTGCGGCGCGGGGCCGGGTGTCTGTGCGTCTCAGCGGACGTGAAGGCGTGTGAGGTGCGTGGCGCTTCGGCCGGCAGCCTTCACGAGCAACCCGCTGTCCCATCAAGCGAGTTGAACGGTATTTCGAACACTGTTCGTGAAATCGGGCCGAGGTTAGATCCGGCAAAGAGAGTGCGTCAACACGTCCGACACGTCCGATTTACCGAACGTACCCCTGGGCAATCCGGCACCCACCCGGCCCCCTGGAGTCGGCCCGCCGTCCGCATCTCGTCCGCGCGGCGTCGGCAGGCCTCACCACATCGCGATCACCGTGTGATCAGGCGGGTCAGCGCTGCAGAGTGAGCAGGCCCGGCCGGTACGGCAGCCTCTCGTAGGGGGTCGAGCTCGGTGTGCTGGGATCCAGGCCCTGGTAGAGGAACTGCAGGTTGCAGGGGTCGATGGTCATGGTCTGGTCGGGGTTGTTGCGGACCAGGTCACCGTGGCTGATGCTGTTGGTCCAGGTGGCGCCGCTGTTGGCCTTGCCCGCGAAGGGGTTGGACTCGGTGGCGGCCTGCGCGGTCCACGGACCGTTCAGGCTGGACGCCGTGAACGAGCGGAAGAAGCGGTCCTCGTTCACACCGCGAGCCTCGACGATCATGAGGTACTGGTTCTGGCCCTGGACCTTGTAGACCTGCGGCGCCTCGAACAGGTTCTTCACCGTGTCGGTCATGACCGTGGTGTACGAGGAGCCGAAGCTGCCCGGGAAGTTCCCGATCGGGATCGTCGACTTGAAGATGCGCCCGTTGTCATTGGCGAAGAACAGGTACATGTTCTGGCCGTCGGCGATCAGGGTCGGGTCGATCGGGCCGCCGCTGGGGAGGCTGCCGGTGAACAGCGCCTGCGGCGCGGACCAGCCGTTGGGGTTGGTGGGGTCACTGGACGTGCGGTAGGTGAAGGGCCAGGCAGTCCCCCACCCCAGTGAGGCCATCACCCAGATGTTCTTGGGCGCGAAGTAGAACACCTGGGGCGCCACCGCGGACGAGTTCATCGCCGTCTGGGTGGCCGTGGACATGTCCGACCAGTTGGTGAAAGGGGCGAAGCCCATCGAGTGCCAGTTGCCGTCGGAGTACGTGGCGTAGACCAGATGCTTGCCGTTGTACACCGTGGTGGTGAAGTCCTTCAGCGAGAGCCACCCGTTGGCCGGCTGCGCCAGCGGACCGCTCGAGGTCCAGCGGTAGGCCGACGGAAGCGCGCACGAGTTGGACGCGCCGGACAGACCGGTCCACTTCTGGTTGTCGCTGCCGGCACAGTTCCAGAGCTGCACCGCCGTGCCGTTGGCCGTGGCGCCGCCCGACACGTCCAGGCACAGTCCGGACTCCACGGCGACGATGGTGCCGTCGGAGTTCGCCCGCCACTGCTGGTTGGTGCCGCCGTTGCAGGACCAGATCACCGGCCGGGTGCCGGCCGTGGTGGCGTGGCCCGGAACATCCAGGCACTTGTTGCCGTACACGGTGAGCTGGTTGGTGTCCGTCAGCGTCCACTGCTGGTTGGTCCCGCCGTGGCAGTCCCAGATCTGCACGTTCGTGCCGTCGGTCTGGGCGGCGCCCGACACATCGAGACACCGGCCCGAGGCAACGCCTCGCACGGCGCTGGTGGTGGCCGCCTGCGCCGGGCCGGCGACGAGCATCGCACCCAAGAAGGCCAGGGCCGCGACCGTGGCGGCGAGCACCACGGGCAGAGGTTTGCACCGGCAAGTGCGTCTGAGCATGGGGAACCTCGTCATCCTCGAGCGAGCGGTTCTCGCGGCCTCATCGGACGCTGTGCGATTGCCGACGCGATGCGGCTCAAGCGGCGCGTTCGGTATATCGGACACAGGTCGGAATATCGAGCAGACTGGATGATGAGAGAACCAGCGAGTGCCGTCAATAGTTCACGCACGATTCGCACACCTCGGCATGGGCCGGGCTGGTGCGACAGAGGGATCGCACCTCCGCGCTCCCAACACGGGCGTCCATCCCGTGCGTTCGGCCAGGCATGGATGTGGCGCGCCGGTGTGGACCTGCCTGGGCAACGGTGCGCAACGAGTGCCGTCCGCCGACGCGAACTTCCCCCCTCCCCCCCCACCTGCGCGACCCCGAAGGTGGCCGGGTGCGCGGGAGTTCGCCTTCCGATGCACAGCATGCAAGGAGAGCCTCCTCCAGGAACGACCCGGCGAGACCATCGCCTTCAGCCCGCGCACCGACCGTCTGCGCATCGCACCGGTTCCCCGGAGCGGGAGAGAGCGGCCCCCCAGCGGATCGGCGCGCCGGCCCGTCGCACGCAAGCTCGCTTCCCGGGCCGGGCCGCCGACACCGCTCGAACTCCGCCCGCCGAAGCCGAGCATTACTCAACTTCGCTGGTCCGAGCGGTGGTTGAGCGTCCTTGGACGGGCTTCCAAGCAACTCCAGCCACCAGGCGCGTTATTCAACCGTGACGCGGTTCCACTGCAGCCCTCTTGACCGCCATGAATTGTTAGCGCTCACAATGGCGTCCGCATTCACCGGTCGGCGTCCGACGTCAGCGCGGGAGGTTTGAGCGTCGTGCCCGAAGTGCCCCAACAAGCCAGTCACAACAGTGCTGTTGGGCGCACGGACAGCACGGAGTGAAACCGGCCGCGCGGAAACCGCCGCCCCCGAACCAGGACCCGCCCGCAGAACACCGCCAAGGAGGTGCGACCGTGTCAAAAGCCCAAGTGCGGCCGCCCACCATGGCCGACGTCGCCCGCCGGGCCGGCGTCTCCCACCAGACCGTCTCCCGCGTCCTCGGGGATCACCCCAACGTGCGGGAGGAGACCCGGGCCAGGGTGCTCCGCGTGATCGAGGAGATGGGCTACCGCCGTAACTCCTCGGCCCGGGCCCTGGCCACCCGCCGCACCCGGACGCTCGGCGTCATCGCCTCCAACACCACCCTGTACGGGCCGGCCAGCACCCTGTTCGCGCTGGAGGACGCGGCGCGCGCCGAGGGCTACATCGTCTCCACCGTCAGCCTGCGCGAACTGACCAAGACAACCCTCTCCGAGGCCCTGGACCACCTCAGCGACGGCGGGGTCGAGGGAGTGGTGGCCCTCGCCCCCCAGCGCTCGGCGGTGGACGCCCTCGCCGAACTCCGCAGCCCCTTCCCGGTGGTGGTCGTGGGCAGCGGACAGGGCATCGACACCCCCAGCGTCGGCGTGGACCAGCAGCTGGGGGCCCGCCTGGCCACCCGGCACCTGCTCGCCGTCGGTCACCGGACGGTCTGGCATCTCGCCGGCCCGGAGGACTGGCTGGAGGCAGCCGACCGGGAGGCCGGCTGGCGGGCCACCCTGGAGGCAGCGGACATCGAACCGCCCCCGCTGCTGCGCGGCGACTGGAGCCCGCCGTCGGGCTACCGCGCCGGGCAGGAGCTGGCCGGCTGGGTGGGCCGGGGGCTGACCGCCGTCTTCGTCGCCAACGACCAGATGGCACTGGGGGTGCTGCGGGCGCTGCGCGAGGCCGGGGTGCGGACCCCGCAGGACGTCGCGGTGGTCGGATTCGACGACATCCCGGAGTCGGAGTTCTTCGCGCCGCCCCTGACCACCGTCCGGCAGGACTTCTCGGCGGTCGGGAAGCAGGGCATCGCTCTGCTCCTGGAGATGATCGAGGGCCGGCCCCCCGGCACCCCGTCCCCGATCGCGATCGAGCCCCAACTCGTCGTACGCGCAAGCACCTTCCCGCACGCCGCCCCACCCGAAGGCGTGCCCCTCTGACGGATCCGTAGGCCGCACCGCCCCTCCGTGTGGCCGAAATACCGAACAACGATCGACAGACTGGACGCGGTGCGGCCGGTCCCCAAGAACCAGCAGGTCCGTCCCCGGGCCGGCTCCCCAAAAGGAGAAGAACATGCTCAGCAGAAGGAACTTCCTCACCGCGGCGGTCGGCGTGGCGGCGGCGGGCGGCCTGGCGGCCTGCGCGAAGAAGGACGAGAGCTCTTCCGGCTCGTCCTCCGCGGGCAGCAAGACGATCACACTCGGCTTCTCCCAGGTCGGCGCGGAGAGCGGCTGGCGCAGCGCCAACACCACCTCGGTGAAGGACGCGGCCAAGAAGGCCGGCTACAACCTGAAGTTCTCCGACGCCCAGCAGAAGCAGGAGAACCAGATCTCCGCGATCCGCAGCTACATCGCCCAGAAGGTCGACGTCATCGCCTTCTCGCCGGTGGTCGTCACCGGCTGGGACGCCGTCCTCAAGGAGGCCAAGACTGCCAAGATCCCGGTGGTCCTCACCGACCGCTCGGTGGAGACCTCGGACGACTCGCTCTACGTCACCCTGGTCGGCTCCGACTTCACCGACGAGGGCCGCCGCGCCGCCAAGATGCTCGCGACGGTCGTCCAGAAGGCCGGCCTCAAGGGCACGGTGAAGATCGCCCAGCTGGAGGGCACCACCGGTGCCGCCCCCGCCATCGAGCGCGCCAAGGGCTTCAAGGAGGTCATGGACGCCGAGCACGCCGGCGACTGGAAGATCGTCGTCAGCCAGACCGGTGACTTCACCCGCGCCGGCGGCAAGCAGGTCATGGCGGCCTTCCTGCAGTCCAACCCCGACATCAACGTCCTCTTCGCGCACAACGACGACATGGCCATCGGCGCCATCCAGTCCATCGAGGCCGCCGGCAAGAAGCCCGGCAAGGACATCCTCATCGTCTCGATCGACGGTGTGAAGGACGGCTTCGTGGCCATGTCCGAGGGCAAGATCAACGGCATCGTCGAGTGCAACCCGCTGCTCGGCCCCCAGCTGATGGAGGTCGTGAAGAAGGTTCACGACGGCCAGCCGGTCGAGCGCTGGATCAAGACCAAGGAAGGCGACTTCCTCCAGGACCAGGCCAAGGCCGCGCTCCCGACCCGCCAGTACTGACCCACGGCACCCACCGGCGGGGAGCCCCGCGGCCGACCGAACACCATCGGTGCCGGCGGCGGCTCCCCGCGGAGCTGAACCAATCTCACAAGGAGCGCTGCCATGGCAGAGCCGCGGCCCGTCCTGGAAATGGCGGGCATAGTCAAGGAGTTCCCGGGGGTACGGGCTCTGTCGGACGTCGACTTCCGGCTCTTCCCCGGCGAGATCCACGCCCTGATGGGCGAGAACGGCGCGGGCAAGTCCACCCTGATCAAGGTGCTCACAGGGGTCTACTCCCTGGACGGCGGCACCATCACACTGGACGGCGAGTCCGTGCGGTTCGCCAGCCCGCTGCAGGCCCAGCAAGCCGGCATCAGCACCGTCTACCAGGAAGTCAACCTCTGCCCCAACCTCTCGGTGGCGGAGAACATCTTCATCGGCCGCGAACCGACCCGCATGGGCCGCATCCAGTGGAAGCGGCTGCGCCAGGAGGCGGCCCGCCTGGTGGACCGGCTCGGCCTCGACATCGACGTCACCGCCCCGCTGTCCTCGTACCCCCTGGCCGTGCAGCAACTGGTGGCGATCGTAAGGTCGTTGGGGATCGGCGACGACGAAGGCACGGGGAGCGGCGGCGGGCCGGGCACCAAGGTGCTCGTCCTCGACGAGCCGACCTCCAGCCTCGACCGCGACGAGGTCCTGCAACTCTTCGCCCTCATGCGGCGGCTGAAGGACGAGGGCGTGGCGATCCTGTTCGTCTCGCACTTCCTCGACCAGATCTACGAGGTCTGCGACCGGATGACGGTCCTGCGCAACGGCACGCTCGTCGGCGAGCACCTGGTGAGCGACCTCGACCAGGTCGGCCTCGTCCAACTGATGCTCGGCAAGGCCATGGGCCAGCTGGAGGAGCTGCACGAGCACCAGCTGCGCTCCGACGCGGGCGAGACCCTGCTGAAGGCGGACGGACTCGGCCGCACCGGCAGCATCGCCCCGTTCGACCTGCAGATCGACAAGGGTGAGGTGGTCGGCCTCGCCGGACTGCTCGGCTCGGGCCGCACCGAACTCGCCCGACTGCTCTTCGGTGCCGACCACCCCGACAGCGGCACGGTCACCGTCGACGGCAAGCAGGTCTCGCTCAGCGCCCCGAACGGCGCGATCGCCGCCGGGGTCGCCTTCTGCTCCGAGAACCGCAAGACAGAGGGGCTGGTGCCTGACCTGACGGTCCGGGAGAACATCATCCTGGCCCTCCAGGCCGCCCGCGGCTGGACCCGGCCCGTCCCGCCCGCGCAGCGCGACGAACTCGTCGCCAAGTACATCAAGGCCCTCGACATCCGCCCCGCCAACCCCGAGGCGAGGGTCGGCCAGCTCAGCGGCGGCAACCAGCAGAAGGTACTGCTGGCCCGCTGGCTGATCACCCAGCCCAAGCTGCTGATCCTCGACGAGCCCACCCGCGGCATCGACATCGGCGCCAAGGCCGAGATCCAAAAACTCGTCGTCTCGCTCTCCGAGGACGGCATGGCCGTGCTGTACATCGCCGCCGAGCTGGAGGAGGTGCTCCGCCTCAGCCACACCATCGCGGTGCTGCGCGACCGACGGCTGGTGGCGCGGATCACCAACGGGCCCGAGATCACCACCAGCAAGATCCTCGAGACCATCGCGAGCGGAGAACACCAGTGACCACCATCTCCCGCTGGCGAGCACTGACGCACCACCAGCTGTTCTGGCCGGTCGCGGTCCTGATCCTCCTGCTGCTCGTCAACGTCCCGTTCACCCCCGACTTCTTCTCGATCAAGATGACGGACGGCCACCTCTACGGCAGCCTCGTCTCGATCGTGCTGTTCGGATCGCCCCTCATCCTGGTCGCGCTCGGCATGACCCTGGTCATCGCCACCGGCGGCATCGACCTCTCCGTCGGCGCCGTCGTCGCCATCACCGGCGCGCTGACCTGCTCCTACATCAGCGACCAGGCCGACCAGGACGCCCTGTCCGGGGTGCTGCTCGCGATGGGCCTGGGGCTCGTCGCCGCGGTCGTCTGCGGCCTGTGGAACGGTTTCCTCGTCGCCCGGATGGGCATCCAGCCGATCATCGCCACGCTGATCATCATGGTCGCCGGGCGCGGTGTCGCCCAGTTCATCACCGACGGCCAGATCATCACCATCAACAGCGAGCCGTACAAGCTGATCGGCGGCGGCTACTGGCTGACGCTGCCCTTCTCCATCTTCGTCGTCGCCGTGGTCGTGGCCGTCACCGTGGCGCTGACCCGCCGTACCGCCCTCGGCCTGCTCGTCGAGTCGGTCGGCGGCAACGCCGAGGCCAGCCGGCTCGTCGGCATCAGGTCCAGCCGCATCAAGATCATGGTGTACGTGTTCTGCGCCCTGTGCGCCGGCATCGCGGGCCTGATGATCAGCTCCAACACCTCCGCCGCGGACGGCAACAACGCCGGCCTGTGGATCGAGCTCGACGCGATCCTTGCCGTGGTGATCGGCGGCACCTCGCTGCTCGGCGGCCGGTTCTCCATCGGCGGCACGGTGGTCGGCGCCCTGGTCATCCAGACCCTGACCACCACGATCTACACCATCGGCGTCCCCACCCAGACCAACCTGGTCTTCAAGGCCGCCGTCGTCATCGTCGTCTGTCTGCTCCAGTCCCCGAAGTTCCGCGCCAAGGTCTTCGGCGCGAAGTTCGGCGCGAGGTTGGGTACCAAGAGCGGCGCCCGGCCGGCCGCCGCCCCGGCCGACCCCGCCTCGCCCGCCGACGCCGCTCCCAAGATGGAGGTGTCGTGATGACCACGACCACCCAGAGCCCCCCGGCCGCCCCGGACAGCCGTACGCCGTCCAGGGCCGCGCGGCTGCTCGCCGACCGGCGCCTGCCCGTGGCGGCCACGGCCCTGCTCTTCCTCGCCATGTACGGCGTGGGCCTGACCCGCTATCAGTTCTACGGGTTCGCCGAACCGCAGGTCTTCCTGAACCTGTTCATCGACAACGGCTACCTCCTGGTGGCCGCGGTCGGCGTCACCTTCGTCATCCTGTCCGGCGGCATCGACCTCTCGGTCGGCTCGGTGATCGGCTTCACCACGATGTTCACCGCCTGGCTGGTGGAGCGCCAAGGGCTGCCGCTCGCCCTTGTGATCCCGCTGGCCCTCGCCGTCGGCGCGTTCGGCGGCTTCCTGATGGGCTATGTGATCCACAACTTCGAGATCCAGCCCTTCATCGTGACCCTCGCCGGCCTCTTCCTCTTCCGCGGCCTGTGCCTGGTCATCAGCAAGGAGTCGATCTCCATCAGCGACTCCGGGGTCAGCACGATGGCCCAGGCGCAGGTGTCGCTCGGCATGGGCTTCCTGTCGATCGGCGCGGTCGTCTCGCTGGTCGTCCTCGCCATCGCCTTCTACGTCCTGCACTACACCCGCTTCGGGCGCCGGGTGTACGCCATCGGCGGCAACGAGCAGTCGGCCCTGCTGATGGGGCTCCCGCAGGGCGGCACCAAGATCGCGGTATACACGGTGAGCGGCTTCTGCTCGGCGCTCGCCGGCCTCCTGTTCACCCTGTACATCCAGTCCGGCGACCCGCTGCACGCGACCGGCATGGAACTCGACGCGATCGCCGCGGTCGTCATCGGCGGCACCCTGCTGACCGGCGGTTCCGGCTATGTCCTGGGCACCCTCTTCGGCGTCCTCGTCCTCGGCCTGATCAAGAGCCTCATCCAGTTCGAGGGCACCCTCAGCTCCTGGTGGACCAAGATCGCCACGGGTGTGCTGCTCTGTGCGTTCATCCTGATCCAGCGCTTCATGACGACCCGTAAGAAAGCCTGACCCGCAGGGCCGGCGGACAACGGCGGAGTTCCGGCGCACGGGTGCCGTGCGCCGGACCTCCGCCGTTCGCCGGAACCGGG
>NZ_JBHUXV010000194.1:0-11979 GCF_042669125.1 Streptomyces sp. NPDC057253
ACCGACGCGGGCGCGGCGAGTTCCGGAGGAGGGCGCATGACAGGCCGACGTGACGGCACGCGGACGAACGAGGACCCACCCTCGCCCCGGCTGCGCGCGGACGCCCGCCGCAACGTGGAGAAGCTGCGCGACGCGGCCCGGGAGATCTTCCTCAGGGAGGGCCTTGAGACCCCCCTGGAGGACATCGCCCGCAGGGCGGGGGTCAGCATCGGCACCCTCTACAACCGGTTCGGCAGCCGGGCCGAGCTGATCGACCAGGCCGTCGCGGACGTGGCGGCGCAGCGGCTCGTCGCGCTGGCCGGGCTGGTCGAGCAGGCGGACGGCCCGTGGGCCAGGTTCGCCGCCTTCGTCTGGGGGACCTGCGAGATGCAGGCCGCCGACCGGGCGTTCAACGACGTCGTGGCCCGCCGCTACGCGGACGCTCCCCGGCTGCGGGCGATCTGCGACGACAACCTCGTCGTCGGCGACGACCTCATGCGCGCGGCGCAGACCTCCGGTGTCCTGCGCCACGATCTCACCCGGGACGATCTCTACCGTCTCTTCCGGTCGATCGCGGCACTGATACGCGACGGGGAGCCGGACGAGGGGTGGCGCCGGCACCTTGAGTACTTTCTCG
Source organism: Streptomyces sp. NPDC057253 (assembly GCF_042669125.1). Taxonomy (NCBI): domain Bacteria; kingdom Bacillati; phylum Actinomycetota; class Actinomycetes; order Kitasatosporales; family Streptomycetaceae; genus Streptomyces; species Streptomyces sp. NPDC057253. The sequence continues at coordinate 617 of NZ_JBHUXV010000194.1, forward strand.
ACGGTCTGCGCACGGGCGGGCCCGCCGCACGGTGACGCGGGGACCCACCTGCGCGGTGGTGTCCCCGACGCCCGCCCCGCGGATCCGGTCAGCCGATCTTCACGAGGCTCCACTGCTGGTTGGTGTTGCCGTTGTAGGTCCACTGGTCGACCGCGGCACCGTTGTTCCCGGAGCCGCCGGCGACGTCGAGCAGGTAGCCCTGGGAACGGGACTGGAGGGTGTAGGTGCCGTTGTCCGCCGGGGCGATCAGCCACTGCTGGTGGGCGCCGCCGTTGGGCGTCCACAGCTGGAGCCCGGTGCCGGGCCAGGTGGTGGCGTTGGGGATGTCCAGGGCCTTGCCGCTGCCGACTCCGGTGACGGTGTAGTAGCCGGCGGTGTTGGCGGCCAGCTTCCACTGCTGGTTGGTCCCGCCGTTGTAGGTCCACTGGTCGATCGGGGTGCCGTCGGCGGTCCCGGTCCCCACGGCGTCCAGAGCCAGGCCGCTCTTCGCGCTGACGATCCTGTAGGTGCCGGAGAGGTCGGCCACGGTGCCCGGCGTGACGGACAGGTGCGAGTACTGCACGGGGTAGTAGCCCGCCGTGCCGACGCCGACCTCGCCGCCGCCGTAGCTGCCGTCGGTGACCGTGCCGACCGTGGTGCCGTCGATCCTGGCGGTGATGGTGGAGCCCTGGAAGCCCAGGGACAGGTTGTGCCAGGTGCCGGTGCCCGGGGCGGTCACCGTGCCACTCGCCAGCGTCGTCCACTTCCACGACAGGTCCGACTTGAGCAGGGACCAGTCGCCGGTGTCGGAGAGCCGCAGGTGGTAGGCGTTCTGCCCGTTGTTGTTGGTCTTCTGGGTACCGACCCGGCCCAGGATCTCGGCGGCGCTGCCGCTCTTCTCCAGCAGCACGTCGGAGCTGACGGTGTAGTCGCTCCACCCCAGGTCACCCATGATCGTCGCGGGCTGGTTGCCCGGTTCGTCGGTCCAGCGGATCGGTGTGGTCGGCGCCATCTGACGCAGGCACGCACCGCTGCGGCCGCCACCGCAGGAGGCCGCCTGGAAGGCGCCGTTCATGGTGGTGAAGTACTTCGCCTCCCGGCCCGCGCCGTAACCGGAGAAGGAGTCCGAGTAGGGGAGCGCGAGGCGGGAGCGCTGAGGGGAGGTGGCGGTGCCCGCGCCCTGGCCGGTGGTGGTGGTGACCGTGTAGAGGCGGCCCGGCGCCAGGGTGAGGGTGTAGGTGCCGCCGGTGGCGGTCAGGTCGCTGTCGTGCACCATGCGCGGGGTGGCCTTGCCCTGCTGTGAGAGGTCGGTGGACCACACGTGCAGGGTGCCGCCGGGCAGACCGCCGGCGACGTTCAGGGTGACCGTCTGCGACGCGGTGGCGTCCATGGTCTCGAAGACGGTGCTCCAGGCGCTCTTGTCGGGCGCCGCGTAGCTGACGTAGCTGCCGTTGTCCCGGTCGCCTCCGAGGTAACCGGTGGCGGTGTCCAGGTACTTCCACCCGGGCGAGGTGAACTGCGTGGTCTGGGCGATGGCCCAGGTGGTGCGGCCCACCGTGTAGGCGCCGGACCACGGCTGGTTGGCGGTGATCAGGCCGTCGCTGCCGAAAGCGAGGTTCTGGTAGAGGGCGGCGACCACCGGCCAGTTGATGTAGGCGGTCATCCTCGCGTCGATGTAGCCGCGGTTGATGGCGCGGGCGGCCGGGGCCGCACCGGTCTCCGCGTCCTGCGAGCCGTTCTCACTGGCCCAGACGGGTTTGCCGAGCGACTGCGCGTCGGAGGAGGAAGAGCAGGAGGCCATCGCCGTCAGATAGCCGCAGGGGTAGTGGGCCCCCGCGATGTCGACGGCCGCGTTCAGGGCGCTGTCCTTCTTCATGTCGCCGGCGATGCCCCACCCGAACTGGTCGCCGCCGACCAGCTTGGTGGAGCCGTAACCGCCCGAGTTCAGCGCCGACTTCAGGCTCTCGTACCAGGAGGCGTTGTAGTCGCGCTCGTTCCAGCCGCCGATGTAGTCGACGGATAGGCCGTGCTGTTTGGCGCAGCCCAGCCAGGACAACAGATAGTCGATCATGTCCTGGGAGTAGAAGTCGCCGTTGCCGATCCAGCCCGGCGCACCCCAGGACAGGCCGTAGAACCTGATGCCGGGGTTGCGGGCCTTGGCCTGCTCCATCAGCCACCACTCGTAGCCGGAGTCGCAGTCGACGGTGCCCTTGGAGTGCTCGATGCTGGCCTCGGCGCCGTCGGTGGAGTTGGTGTCGCCGCCGATCTCCACCTTGAGGATCTGCAGGTCGGCGCCGTAGCCGGGTTTGAAGAGGTAGTCGAGGATCTGGCTCTGCTGGGCGGCGGGGTAGTCACGCAGCAGGGCGCTGTTGCCGCCGCCTCCGCTGATCGCCCCGATGCCGTCGAAGGTACGGCCCGGACTGCCGCCGTCCACCGTGATCGCGGTGCTCGGCGCCGCGTGGGCCGGGGTGGGTGTGCGCCCGGCGAGCAGTGCCAGCGCCAGAAGCAGGACGGCGAGGACCGCTGTCCGTCTGAGGTGTTGTTCGGAGGGTCTTGACCTGGGGGTGTGGTGCACGGCTCCTCGGCTCTCTCGGTGTCTCGGACCGACGGACCGCCGGTGAGGGCGGGACACGGACCTTGCGGTGCTTACGGCTCTCGGGTCGGGATACGGAGGTCGGCGGTGAACGGGCGCGCCCGGCCGCCGTTCACAGGGTGACGATCTGCCAGTCCTGGTTGGCTCCGCCGGTGGTCGGCCACTGGATGACCGGGGCGCCGTCCGCGGTGGAGGCGTTCTGCACGTCGGCGCACCATCCGGTACGGACGTTGGTGAGCCGGTAGTAGCCGCCGGCGGGGGAGGGGACCAGCTTCCAGCCCTGGTTGTCGCCGCCGTTGTCGGTCCACTGGTCGAGGGCCGTGCCCTGGGCGGAGCCGCCCGGACTCTCCAGGAGTTTGCCGCTCTTGACGTTCGCCAGCCGGTAGGAGCCGTCGGCGTTCGGCAGCAGTTTCCACTGCTGGTTGGTGCCCCCGGTCCACGGCCACTGGACGACGGGGGCGCCGTCGGAGGCCGAGGCACCACTCACGTCCAGCACCTTGCCGCTCCTGCGGTTGACCAGCCTGCAGGTGCCGAGGTCGGCGATGAAGGGACGGTCGTACACCTCCAGGTTGCGCAGCGAGGCCCAGACGCCGGACGGGAGCCCGGTGACGGTGACGCGCACATACCGCGCCTGGGTACGGAACTGGGCGACCTGCACCTGGCTGGTGCTGGTGGTGGCGGTGCGGTCGGCCAGGGTGGTCCAGGTGGTGTTGTCGGTGGAACCCTCGATCAGGTACCGGTAGTTGGTGCCGTCCTTCTCCCAGGCGATACGGGTTCCGGTCAGGGACCGCGTCGAGCCGAGGTCGACCTTGAGCCAGTGACCGGTGGAGCCGTCGTCGGCACACCAGCGCGTGGCGGTGGAGCCGTCGACGGCCTTGGCGGCGGTGTCGCCCTTCGAGGTCTCCTCGCTGTCGGCGGTGGCGGACTTCCCCTCGGCGATGTCGCCCGGCTGCACGGACCTGTCCAGGGTGACCCCGACGACGCTGTCCTGCGGGTGGGTGGTGCGGTCGATGCCGCTGACCGTCACCCGGCCGTCGCCGCCGACGGTGTACGGGAGGCTGTTGCCGGAGCGCACGTCGAAGACCTTGCCGACCTGGGCGTCCCCGACGGACGGGGTGGTGAAGGACGTGCCGCTGTAACCGGGCAGCAGATGGACGTAGAAGGTGCTGTCCTTGTAGGTGAAGCCGTACTTGCCGTCGACCGGGTTCCACGGGCCACCTCGGGTGCCGTAGACGGAGTCGCCGCAGGCGGTCATGAAGGTGCCGATCTGCCGCAGCAGGTTCGCCTGGCCCGTGGAGACGGTGCCGTGCCGGTCCGGGCCGACGTTGACCATCACGGTGATGTTCCGCACCCAGGAGTTGACCAGGATGTCCATCGCGGTGCCGTAACCCATCACGTTGCCGTCGGAGTTGTAGCCCCAGGAGCTGCCGACGGTGAACACCTTCTCGCTGAGCCCCGTCCTGATCGCGCCCGAGGGCACCGAGGGGCCCTCCTCGCTGGCGTAGTCACCGATCCAGCCGGAGCGCGAGGTGGCGACGATGTCGGGCTGGTGCCTGCGCACCATGCCCATCAGGCCCAGCGGTTTGCCGTCGGCGTCGGTCTCGCCGTAGACGGAGTCCACCGGCCAGTCGTTGGACGGGTCGCGGAAGAGGCCCGGTTCCCAGAAGAACGCGCCGTCCGCGTCGCTGCCCTGCTCCGCGATCCAGCCGCCGTCCCACCACAGGTCGTCGATGGTGCCGTACTGGGTGACGAGTTCCTTGACGGACTCGTACACCTCCGTCTTCATGATCCGCGCGTTCTCCTTGTGTGCGGGGTCGGTGGTGTAGTTCCAGGGGTTCTTCGCGCAGTTGGTGCCGCGGACGTCGTAGTAGCCGGGGTAGCGCCAGTCGATCGGCGAGTAGTACAGGCCGACCCTGAGCCCGGCCGCCCGTACGGCCGCCACGTAGTCCTTGACGAAGTCCTTCTTCAGCGGCGCCTGGCCGGAGTTCCAGCTGTTCGGGTGGTTCAGCGGCCACAGTGCGAAACCGTCGTGGTGACGGGTCGTCAGCGTCGTGTACCGGGCCCCGAAGTCCTTCGCCAGCTGCGCCCAGTCGGCGGGGGCGAAGGCGTCCGCGGTGAACTGCTCGCTCGTGGCGTCGGTCACGTACTTCTGGTAGTCGGCCGGCGTGATCGGGGCGTTGTGCATCCACCACTCGCCGTGGGCGGGGCCGGAATAGACACCCCAGTGGATGAACATGCCCAGCTTGGCGTCCTGCAGCCACCGGATCTTGTCGTCCGGTTGCTGCTCCAGGCCCATGTCGGTCTTCGGAACGCGCAGCGGCGGCAGCGGCAGCGGGTCGGCGGACGCCGCGTACGCGGGTGCGCTCGTCGCGAGGGTGCCCACGGTGGCGGCCACGGTCATGGCGGCCGCGCCGGCGAGGACCGTGCGGCGTGAGATCGATTTCGGCACGCGTTTCCTCCTGTTCGGTTTCACTCAGCAAGCGTGGTGATGGTGGTTTCTGATCGTGACTGTGCGACCGGGCGGCCCGAGTTCACGGTGTGTGCGAGGTGGATGCGGCTGGCTGATACATCGGATGGATTAAGAGTCATGGGTGGGTGTGTTGTCCAGACCCCGGACGAAACTCTTGCCAAACCTGGCTAGTTGCCCAGAGCGGACCACGGAAGGCGGACCAACGTGGGATGTATCGGAGTCATTGAGTGAGGCTGTGTACGCCCCGGGTTGCGTGGACCGTTGACGGGTTCCATGGCAGCCTCTACGGTGCCTGTCGAAAGTGCACACAATCCAACATCTGGACGGGATCTGGCGAGCCGTCAGGACGAGTCGGTCGGCTGCTCCGTCGTCCGAGGGACGGGCACGGCCGGGACAGCGCTTGACCCCCACTGCCGAAAGGCGACGTGCAGTGCCTTCTCACAGACCGCACCCTCACACAAGACGGTGGTCGACCGTGGCCGCTCTGGCGCTCACCGTGGCGACGGCGTTGGTCGGCGCGGCTGTCGGCCCGACCCAGGCGCACGCCGCGTCGGACACCGTCACGATCGACGGCACCGGAACCGGCCGTACCTTCGACGGAGTCGGCGCGATCAGTGGCGGCGGCGGCAACAGCCGACTGCTGATCGACTATCCCGAGCCGTACCGGAGCCAGATCCTCGACTACCTGTTCAAGCCCGGATACGGCGCCTCCCTGCAGATCCTCAAGGTCGAGATCGGCGGCGACACCAACTCCACCTCAGGCTCCGAGTCCAGCCACGAGCACGCCGCCGGTGACCTCGCCTGCGACCGCGGTTACGAGTGGTGGCTGATGGAGCAGGCCAAGGCCCGCAACTCGAAGATCAAGCTCGCCGCGCTGGCCTGGGGCGCCCCGGGCCACCTGGGCACCTTCACCTCCACCGCCACCGTCAACTACCTGACGGACTGGCTGGGTTGCGCGACCAAGCACCGTCTGACGGTCGACTACCTCCGGCAGCCAGAACGAGCGCGACTGCAGCAAGACGTTCTACGAGGACCTGCACAAGGCGCTGAGCGACGCGGGGTACCCCACGAAGGTCGTCGGGGGCGACCTGGGCGGTTGGAAGATCGCCGACGGCATGGTGAACGACCCGGTTTTCGCCGTCGGCGTGGACATCGTCGGAGCCGGGAGTATCTGGACGGGCCCACGACCGCGTTCATCAACTGGCCGATCGTCGCCTCGACCTACCGCAACGAGCCGTACCCCACCGCCGGCCTGATCTACGCCAACCAGCCCTGGTCCGGCTGGTACGACCAGGGCAGGACCCTGTGGGCGATCGCGCACACCACCCAGGTCACCTCGCCGGGCTGGAAGTACATCGACTCTGCCTCCGGGTACTTCGGCGGCAACCGCGCCAACGGCTCGTACATCACCTACCAGGCACCCGACCACGGCGACTACAGCGTCGTCGCCGAGACCCTGGACGCGACCGCCTCCCGTGACGTGACCTTCGACGTGACCGGCGGCCTGCCCGCCTCGGCGCAGGTGCACGTGTGGGCGAGCGACTTCGGCTCCGGGAACATGTCCGACTACTGGGTCAGCCAGTCCGACATCTCCCCCAGTGGCGGCTCGTTCACCGCCACCCTCAAGCCCGGCTACGCGTACTCGTTCACCACCCTGTCCACCACCGGCAGGGGCACCGCGGCCAGTCCGCCGCAGGCACCCCTCGCCCTGCCGTACGGCAACGGCTTCGAGTCCGACACCCCGGGCCACGAGCCGCAGTACCTGGCCCAGCAACAGGGCGCCTTCGAGACCGTCGCCTGCCCCGGCGGCCGGTCCGGGCAGTGCGTACGCCAGATGGCACCCACCCAGCCGATCGTGTGGGCGCCGGGCACCACGCCCTTCACGCTGGTCGGCAGTCTCGGCTGGACCGACTGCACCGTGAGCGTCGACGCCTACCTGGAGCAGGCCGGCGCGGTGCAGGTGATCGGCCGGGCCGACGACGCTGAAGGCGGGCACCACCACGGCACTCGGCACCAAGAGCCGGCACCGACTGCCCTCTCGTTCCAGGGATCGACCATCACCGCGAAGATCGACGGCAGCACCGTCGGCAGTGTCACCGACACCTCGTACTCCGCCGGACTGGCGGGGCTTGGAGTGGCCGCATACCAGACCGAGGACTTCGACGGTGCCGCCGTCCGAGGTGGACCCGCCGGTGAAGGCGGCTGCCCCGAGGGCCAGATCGGTCACGTCCACGGAGCGGGCCCCGGCGTGTGCGTGAGCAGCACGCGCCGGGGCCGGCGAGGTCTCTCCGTGCCGGACGGAAGCGTGAGCCGTCCGCGCCTGGGTCAGAGCTCGTCCTTCGGCACGTTGCTGACCCCCCGGGCACCGAGGGCGGTGAGCAGGACGACTGCCGCCGTGGCCGCGTCGTGGATGGAGACTCCGTACGTGCTGGTGCTGGCGCCGCCGTTGTTGCGGTAGATCTGGCTGGTGGTGGCCCAGTTGCGCATCGCAGCCACGTCGTCCGACGCCAACCTGTACGTGTTGAAGTTCAGGATCTCGGTGTAGATCCGCTTGGCCAGCGGAGAGTACCGCGCCCCTTCCGCGATGCCCACGATGAAGGTCAGCATCGAGCGGGCGACCTGGGCCGCCGTGGCGTTGCCGGTGTTGAAGTTGCGGATCTGCTGTATCGCGTTGTCGAACGTGGCCGTCCCGATGGTCAGGTCGGTCAGGTTCACCCCCGCCAGGCGGCCCAGTGCGTCGTAGCCCTCGGGCCAGGTGCTGCTGCCCGCGGGACCGTTGTACCGGTGGTCGAGGGGAGGTACGTCGTTCGCCAGGTTGGCGCCGGTGGCCCGGTTGTTGTCGAAGAAGTAGAACTGGACGACGTAGTAGTCGCTGAGCCGGACCCTGATGTGAAGGGTCGCGCCGTTGCCCGCCGTGGCGATGACGTCGGCGAACTGCTGGGTCTGTGACGGGTCGGTGACATCGACGTTCCGTGTCACGCCGTTGGAGTCGGTGATGGTCTGGCGCTGTGCGCCGGCGATTCTGCCCGCCGCGTTCCGCACGGCGGAGATCATGCGGGCGTATCCGTCCGCGCCGTCGTTGAGGTTCCAGGAGATCTGCGCATCGGCGACGGTGCTGATGTGGTGGGAGTCCAGCTTCACGTTGTGCGCGGCGCCGGCAGTGGAGGTGTGCGCCGGAGCGCTGAGGCCGACGACGCTGACCACCAGGGCGGCGGCGACCGCCAGGCTGGTGGTGCCGATGACGCGCCTGCGGAGTGAGGTGCCGACCGGGGGTTCGGTGCTGGTCATGGGGGATTCTCCTCTGTCGAGCGGAAGGGGGCGTTGGCAGTGGTCGGGGCAGGGCCACTGCGCACGGACCCGATCTCCACCGCCACCGAGACTGACGACCGGCACATTGATCCGCATCGCCCCCGCCCGAAGGCAATCAATTGATGTGGTGCCAAACCGATTGATTCGCGAGGTTTTCTCCTCGTTCACCGTTGACTCGGCTGTCTCCTCGCATAGACCTCCATTCGTCAGCGGGATTCGGTGGCTGACCCGGTCGGCGGTTCGTCCGTGATGTCCTCTGCCGTGTGAGGAAGGGCCGTCGCATGTCGCCGAGGGGGTGCCGGGTTCTGCGGGCCCGGAGTGCTGCGGTCTTCTCCTTCCTGGTCCCTGCCGGGGCAGTGCCCGACCGGTCAGGTGACGGCCGGGAGGGCACAGTCGTTGCCGGCGGGTGGCTTGGGCCCAGGGCCAGGTGGCGTCGATCCGCAGCCATCGGCGGCGGGCGTGGTCGGCGAGGCGGGCGGGCACGTGGTGGAAGCGGACGGCGTTGAGCTGGAGGCGGGCGGCCGGGTGGAGGCGACCTGCTCCGGATCGGCCACCTCGACGCCCTGTGCACCGACATCCGAGGTCGCGGGCCCGTGACAGCGCGGTGGGTCCCGCCCCTCCTCGGGGTGGGACCCACCGGCCTCGACCGCTCGCGCCGACGCCGTGTGACATGGGTGGCGGCGGCGGGCGACAAGCCGCGCTACGCGGCGGAGATGTGGTACCTGGCGATGCTTCCGTCCTTCAGCTGCGGGATGTACACCAGACGGTAGTGGGCGGAGCCGCCGGGGCGCACGTAGTGGAACTCCACCGTGCGGTCGGTCTGCCACCACCAGTCCGCGGCCAGGTAGCAGGAGTTCGGCTGGGCCGTCCAGGAGATGGAGGTGGTCCAGTCGTGGTACTGGTTGTAGCCGACGACGTAGAACCGGATCGACTTGGCGTTGTCGTTGCAGACTCTGAGCTGGACCGAGTCGACGTTGTCGGCGCTGGCCGTTCCGGGGATGGCGAGGCCGCCGAAGAGCGAGGCGGCGGCGAGCGCCGAGATGGTGACCTTACGCAGTAGGGAGCGCATGGGGGTTCCGTCGCTTTCTCATGTTTTTCTGGATCGCGGTGTGTGCACGTCCGGCCGATCGGATCGGAACCGGTCGTCCGGACGGGTATCAGTGCAGGAGGCCCCTGGTTCGCAGCCAGGTCCTGGCCGCCCGCGTGGGTGACTCACCGGCGGCGACCGACGAGGTGAGCGCGGCGAGTTGGTCCGTCGTCAGCGACGGGCCGAGCACGGCGAGGGCCTTCCTGGTCCTGGAGTCGGCCGCCGGAGCGCTGATGAGCGGGAAGAGGTGCTCGGGCGGTACGACGGTCTTCGGGTCGGCGAGCACGGTCAGGCCGTCCCGCGCGATCGAGGGATCGGTGCTGCGCAGGACGAGTACGTCGGCGCCGTGCGAGGTGCCGCCCTCGATGAGCGCGGCTCCGTAGGCCGTGTTCAGCGTCTCGGCGGACGGGGCGTCGGGGGCGCCGACAGCCGCCCCGCCCACGGTGAGGCGCGCGTGGATCCGGCCCAGGTCCTGGAGGCCGAGCAGTCGGTACTTCCGGGCGGTGTCCCGGGTGACGGCGAGGACCACCCCGCCCTGCGCGTCGGCCGGCGGCAACGCGTCGACCCCCGGCGGCAGCGCCATGCTCAGCGTGGTCGCCATGGAGCCCGACGCCGTCTGGCCTGCGGGCAGCGCCCGCAGCGTGGCGGTCTCGTAGGCCGGCGCGAGACCGATCCTGCCGTCCACCACGGCCCGGACGGCGGCGCCGGGGGAGGCGTACACGGTGGCCGCCGTGCGCACCCGGACGCCTGCGGAGTCGAGGAGTTCGCCGTACAGTGCCGCCGCGACCCTGCTTTCCGGGCTGGCGTCGGTGCCGATGACCGTGACCTGTGGGCCGTCCGCCGAGTCCACCTGCGGCGTACCGCCCCCGCCTGCTCCGCCGGCGCAGGCGGACAGCAGCAGGAGGAGTGAGCAGAAGGCGGCGGCGCTCGCCTCGCGCCTGGGCGGGATGCGTACGTTCATGGGACACCGTTTCGGTGGTGGAGGCGTACGGCTCCGTGGAACGGCGGGCACTACGGAGCCGTACGCCCGACGGGGGGTGAGGACGCCCGGTTGCCCGCGCACCGGGCGTCCGGTGCTGCGAGCTAGCGGCAGTGCGTCTGGCGCTCGCCCGAGGTCATCGCCCGGTCCTTGAAGTTGATGTATCCGGCGTGCGGGTTGTCCGCGTTGAAGCCGGACGCCTGGTAGTTCTGCAGGTACCAGATGTAGTGGCCGTAGTAGGGCTTGCCGAAGTGGAGCTCGTACCAGCCCTTGGCCTGCTGCTTCGCGGTACCGCGCTCGATCCAGCCGACGTGTCCCGCCGGGATGTTGACCGTGTCGGTCTCGGAGTCGGTGTGCGAGGTCTGCCAGCTGTGGCTGTAGCTCAGGGTGATCTCGGACTCGAAAACCGTCTCGAACTTGACGCTCTGGCTGATGGCGACGCCGAAGGTGTTGGAAGATCCGGTCGTGTCCGACCAGTTGATCGCGTGCTGGTTGGTGGTGCTTCCGCAGTTGAAGGCGGAGCTGCCGACCTGGTGCCTCGGGCCCGTGTAGGTCCAGTAGCTCTGCGGGTGGAAGTCGCACACGTCCGCCCAGCTGCACGCGTCCAGGAGCTGACGCGGGGTCGGCTGGTCGGCGGCGAGTGCCTGGGGGGCGGCGAGCAGGGACGCGCCGACGGCGAGAGCGCCGACGGCGGCGGCGGTACGGTAGCGACGCTTGACGGAATTGAATCCGCGACGCACGAATTCCATGAATTACTCCTGGAAGGGGATTGCCCGGTCGGGTGTCCGGCCGGTCGCATCGAATATCCGGGAGTGGCGGACAAGTGATCAAGCGAAAGAAGGTGAACTCTGGATTAACGTAGGTCCGCGAAATTCCTTTTCGGGGAATGCCTCATGGCGCTGCCCGCGAAAGACTCGGGTCGAGTCGGGCAGCGCCTGATCTGAAA
>NZ_JBHUXV010000195.1:0-11768 GCF_042669125.1 Streptomyces sp. NPDC057253
GCCCAGGCCGTCTTCCTGGGCCGGCCGGTCAACCGCCCTCAGCCGTGCGCCGGTTGAACGGCGGCCTCCCGACGGAAGGCCCACCGCAGCTCCGGCTCCACGACGTACCGCAGGGCACGCCGCACGGGCGGGGTGCACAGCACGGTCATGACGCCACCGGCGACGAGGGCGACCAGGCCGACGCCGAGCGGCTGGTGCACCCAGGCGGGCCCGTACCAGCCCCAGGACCGGGCACCCTGGACGAGGAAGCCGTGCAGGAGATAGCCGTAGAGCGTGCCCGCGCCCAGCACGGTGAACCAGGTCCGCCGCCCGGGCACCAGGGCGAGGAAGCACGCGACCAGGACCAGCGAGCACCCGAAGGTGAGCAGGGTCATCACCGGCCCCGACCAGGCGGGCCCGCCCAACTCCTGGGCGCTGTCCCGGTGGTAGAACCAGGCCCCGCTCATCCGAGGCGCGGCCCAGTGGGCCAGGACCAGGGCGACGGCGAAGACAGGCGCGGCGACCATCCGTACGGCCCGTCGCCGGACCAGCTGGAAGTGCTCGGGCCGCAGACAGAGCCCCAGCACGAAGTACGGCAGGAACTGCAACACCCGCTGGAGGTCGAGGTCGTCGCCGATGGAGGGCGTGAGGGTGGCGAGCATGGCCACGGCAAGCGCGACCGCCACCGGCTGCCGCACGCGCTGCCACAGCGGAGTGGTCAGCCGCCACAGGAACAACGCCACCAGGAACCAGGTCAGATAGAGCGGGTCCAGCAGACTCACCGGCCGGTCCGGCACCTGATCCGTCCACCGCGTGAAGAACGTGTACGCCGTCTCGAAGACGACGTACGGCACGAGGAGCCCGCCCACCAGCCGCCGCAGCCGCCCCGGACTCGCGTCGAAGCTCCGCGAGAAGTACCCGGACACGACGATGAACGCCGGCATGTGGAACGCGTACACGAGCAGGTACAGCGCGGACACCGTCCGACTCCCCTCCCGCAACGGCTCCCAGGCATGCCCCACGGCGACCAGCACGATCGCCAGATACTTTGCGTTGTCGAAGAACGCATCCCGCTCAGGCATCCCGGACGCCTGACCGTTTCCGGCCGGACCAAACCATGGACACCCGTGCGGAGAATCACGACTGCACACGCGTTGACGACCGGGCCACAGAGGCTCACGGGGCCCTCGACGGCGAGGGGGCAGAGTCGTCGTCGCGCTGAGAGGGCGGCCCGTGATACTCGGACCGCCCTCTGACGTCACCTAGTTGCGCAGGGTGAGTGTCACGTCGGCCTTGTCGTCGGGCTGCCCCTCGCTCCAATTCTGCACGTGTATATTCCTGGAAGCACTCGCCCCGGGGAATAGGATCATATTCGCGAAGGCGGACGCGCCGTCCAAGTCGCCGGTGTCCTCACTGGCCCCCTCGTAGAACTCGACGAGGCCTTCGGTCACGCGAATGACTCCATTTGGATCGATGTTGAGCCTGTAGTGAACTTCGACCCTTATCTCTCCGCCGCACCTGGATGTCAGCCGGATTTTGTTGGAAAAGCCGCTCTTCACTACGCGCGGGGTCAGCGAGAAGCCGCGGTTGCAGACCGTGTTCGGGCCGAAGTCCTCATAGTCCATGATCCGCATGCTGACACTTCCGGTCACCGTCCGTTCGGCGGCCTGCGCGTCCGTCGCCAGAGCGGGTACGGCCATGGCCGCCGCGGCAGGAATAACGAGTACCCGCCACAGTGCGGAGCGACAGGAGCCGTGACGCATACCTTTTGCCGTCATGAGGCTTCCCTCCGTCGAAATGGGTACACAAAGCCGAAGCCTGACCGGTCAACGCCCCCTCCTTTCCAAGGTACGCCTCAGGCCAGTCCTGCGCACGATTACTCAGTGCGCCGCACCCTTGTCTGCCGAATCTGCAAAGCCCCACCCATAATGGCCATAAGTCGCCCCGTCTTGCGAAGTCAAATACAATTACCCCTTTCCAGCGTGCCGACGGCGGCCAGGGGGAGGTTGCCAGATGTACGGAACGACGAAGCTCCTGACAGCGGGGTCGAGTGCTGGGCGGAGAAGGCCTACCGGGGCGCCGGGCGGCCCGTCCGGGAACTCCATGAGTTTTGAGATCTTCGTGTGCCGGTTCGAGAACGGTGAGCCGGCGACGCTGGACATGAGGGCTGCGCACGAGGTCCTCGATCCCCATGTGGTGGTGCGGGATCCCGGGACGGACTTCCTGCTGGTGAGTACGGCGGAGGGGGAAGAGGCGGGTGCCAGCGGGACGAGGACCGCGAGCTTCTCCCCGCCTCCCTCAGGGAGAAGTGGCCCGTCGTCACGGCCCGCACCGGCGCGGAGATCGACCGGGCGATCCGGACGTCCTGAACACACGGAGGAGGGACCCCTGCAAAAGCTCCGCGGCAGCAGCAACCGTTCCAGTCCACCTTCGGTGTGGCCAACGACTGAGGGCTCATCACCGCCGGACGCGGGGGAGTGGCCGGCTCGTCGACGTACTTCCGGGTGTGGCAGGAAGTACGCGCGCCGACTCTCCCACCGACCCCTTTCATCGAGAGTCGGCAGGAGACCGCCAGCCACAAGATCGAAGAATTGTCGCCCAGATCTTGCGTACCGCACCCGTCCCCGATACAACCGTCCGGTGACAAGCAACTCCGGGCCAAAGGCGCGGTGGACCAAGGACAAGGCCGGAGCCACCCTGGCGGCCACAACCGGCTTCTTCTTCAGCCGCGAGCCGGCTCTCGAAACGGCGAAGCAATTGACCCAGGAGTATCCGAACACAGCCGCTGCGCTCGTCAGCCTCGCGGTCGCCGTCCTCGCGTATTGGATCGGGTTGCGGGTGATGCAGAAGCTCCCCTGACGACTCCCACCGGCGAAGTCCTCGACGGCACAACGTCGCTCATCGCTTCTGGGCCCTGTAGCGCTGCATCAACGCTGTGATGCGTGTTGGATCCGCCTGGCCGTTGAGCTCTGTCAGAAGGTCGTCAGGACAGAACTCGTAGAGGTCTCCCCACCATCGGCGTCCTCGGTTGTCCCAGATGCGATAGCCACCCGGAACCCCCTTGGCCACGTAGCGTCTCCTGCTCACCGTGCTCCTGTCCCCCGGCGCGGCGTGGACGCCCGTTGCCCGGCCGCCTCTAACACGTGACCCTACGCAGGCTGCGGTCGTCCAGGCGAGGAGATATGAGTTTGTCAGCGCACACGCTCTCCAACTGTGGCGGTGACGGGGGGACAGGGGCGCTCACCAGGGTTCATTGACGGTTGGCTGCCGGTGCGGGGACGGCTCCCGGCCCCGCCTGATCGGCCGTGAGCGGCGCTGAATGAGACGAAACTGAGAGGCTGGCTCCCGGGAACCTCAACGGTGCTACGCGGTCTACCGTGGCGCGCCGACCCACCCTGATACTTGCCCTATGGGGGACAACAGTTGGTGGGTTGGAGCGCTCACCGCGATTACGGCCCTTGGTGCCAGTTGGGTCACCAGCCGGGGCAATTCATCTTCAGCACGGGTCCAAGCTGAAGTCAGTGCACGTGCTAGCCACGTCGCGAGAGTGCGTGACGAAAGGCGACAGGCATATAGCGCGCTGAGTGCGAGCGCCCACGCGTTAGCTGAAGTGTTCTGGCGTATGGAGGAAGTGGACCGGTCCTCGGATGCTTCAGTGAGAGTAGCGATCATGAGTGAGATGCAGGTGGCGTCTAGAAGGGCGCTGAGCGAGCTAACCAAGGCGAGCACGGACGTCTTGCTGCAGGGGCCCGCGTCAGTCGCCAAGGAGGCGGGTGTGCTCCGGAAGCTCGCGGTCGCGGCCTTCTGGAAGCTCGGAGAGATCGGTGATGGGTCCGGTGATCAGCGAGACCAATACGCCCTCGCCTACCGCGCCTTCCGGGACGGACATCACCGGTTTATAGAGGTCGCCCGTGAAGGGTTGGAGGTTGCGTAGAAGCCCAGGCTAGTGCCGGGTGCACCTATCTGCTGGAGGGACGGTCAACCGAGAGGTCGGCGGCGAAGTCGCCCCGCCCACTGAGCGACTTCACTTGCCCGTGACGACGGCGCCGGCGCCCTCAGCCTGGGAAGCCTGGGTCTTTGCCGGACGACTCGCGGGCTGAGCAGGGGCGGAGCTGCTGACGGAGCCGGACCGGTCGGAGGATGCTCCCCGCCATTCACCATGGTTCCCCACACGATCTGGGCACGAGTTCCGGCACGGCACTTCGGCCTCGGCTCGACAGGACCAGACTCAGCACCGCCGCAGCACATGGAAGGCCGACTCCGGCCAGGATGAGGTTGATGCCAAGACGGAGCCCGGTACCGCCACGGACGGGCGGCTCTTCACCAATGAGCGCGGGGGAGGGGGTTGGTCCGTCCACGTAGGACCGCGTGTGGCAGGAAGCTCATGCGCTGGCGCTCCCGCCAACCGTGGTCGCCTCGCCGCTCGCTGCCCGCCAGTACGACCCCGACATACGGCTGCACATACGCGAAGACCCCGGCCTCAGCGTTTCCGCTGGTGACGGGGTCTTTGGGCACCTAAATCAAGGTGCCCCCGGCAGGATTCGAACCTGCGCACACGGCTCCGGAGGGCATGCCATGAACATCCTGCAAAGTGGCTCTGACCAGGCCATACGCCGCAGGCAGCTGATTCACCACCCGATCTCTATCGCATGTCATGCGCAACTCGTCTAGTGCGGGGCGCTGTTGCGGCATCCTGCGCCCCTGAAGAACGGCCCGGGGTGCCCTGCGTGACGCGCCACTGAACCTGGCGCCCGTGGCTGAGTGCACCCGGAAGCACGGGATTGGCGTGTGCGGGAGCGGCACCTTCGCATCCGTCTTTTTTGAAGCTGAGACGGGGCGACCCCGGTTGCGGTAAGAGATGGATGCCGACGAAGAAGCGCCGAATCGAGGACTCGACGAGTTGTCCACTCCACCCGCCTCACCTCCAGGGGCAAATGCGACAGACCCTGCCGTTCCGCCCCAAAGTGGAAATGCTGGTCCCGGTGGGACCGGGCCAGGGACGGGGGGTGCCCCCGGATCCGAGCACACGCCTTTACAGAAGCTCGGCACATGGTTCATGTGTGCAGTTGTCTTTGCTATTCTTCCGCCGATTGCGCAACTAGTCCAAGAGACTTCCCTGAAGAACCATCAGGCTCCAGGTTTCTTCGAGTTTTGCGCCCGAGCCGACTTGTATATCGTATGCATGGGGCTAGCGGCTTCGGCGATCGCACAGGCACACATGCGAGCTAAAAGTGTTCCCCTCTTTTGGACGCTTTGGAATGTTGCTGTCTTGCTGTTCGCGACCTTCCTTGCTGCCGGTGCAGATGATAAAAATATTGATCCGGCGGTGCTGGGTCGAAATTCGTTTATCTTGCTTATTACCACACTGCTAAGTGCCGGGTTCACGACTTACCTCAGCGAGCGGGGGCCGGAGTAATGGACGCCGAGCTCATTACCACCTTGATCACCGCGGCTCTTGTAGGAGCTTCGGCCGTTGGTGCATTGGTTACCGTCCTCCATGAACGTGGCCTAGAAGTCCTTAAAACTGTGCGGTCTGTGATAGGGCGTAAGGGTAGGAAATCTAATAGGCCTTAGGTGTGGAGTGCTTGGGCTTATTCAAGCGATAAAACTGGGGTCGCCTTGATAGGTTTGCTTCGGTAAAATGGAGCGTCATGGACAAGAGGTTGCGATGGTTCGATGAGGGCGCACCCAAGCTCAGGCAGGTGCTCGAACGGCTTGGTCTTGGTGCTGAGCTCCCGGACGAGGAGTTCTACGCTTGCCCATGCTGCCTAGTGGCTTATCCGCGCGCAGCGGTGACGGCTGGCCTTCTGACGATTGAGGACGTTCCGCCGAAGAGTCTCGGTGGGCGCCCGCTATTGCTGACGTGTAAACGCTGCAACAACACGGCAGGCTCGGACTTTGATTCACACGCGGCAATCCGAGCCTCTTCCGACGCCTTCATGCGTAGGCAGGTGACTGGGCGCGCGCTTCCGGCGACAGCCTATGTTGATGGCATTCCACTCAGGGGGGCGGCTCAATGGACAGAGAGTGGCGTCCAGCTTTTCGGTGTACCGGAGAAGAATGACCCAAAGGTGCAGGCTGCTCACTTTGAGGCTCTTGACGCATACGCTGAGAGAGGGGATCGGGACCCCGATTTTTCATTCACCGTGCATACCAGATTTGATGAGTCGCGTGCCAGGGTATCGTGGATTCGTGCGGCGTACCTCGCATCTTTCGCGGCGTTGGGATGGAGCTATATCCTCAGAGAGGTAATGGATCCGTTCAGAAACCAACTCCAGCAGCCAGGCGTAAGTATCTTGAAGACGTACCTTCTCCGCACTCCCGACGTAGCCGCTGAGGAGAGGCGGATTATGTTGGTGGAACGCCCCGCCGAACTTCGTTGTGTGGCCGTCATTCTCGGTGAGCACACCATATTTCTCCCAAGTCTATTTGAGCCTTTGCCCTACGAAAAGTTGGTTGAGGCACTCGCGATGCTCCGAAAGAGTGACGACCAGCTCAGTATCCGTCTGGATGGGAAAGCGGTTCCTTGGCCGACACGAGCGATGTACTTCATGGACTAGGCGTGGGTAGTGCCGCTGCTGATGCCGACGAGCTGCCGTGCCAAGGTCGGCAAGGCCCGGAAGCGCCCCTTCATGGGAAGCTTTAGACAACATTTCAGTTGGTGTGATCTTGCGGCAGTCTGGGGTAATGACTGCTGCGCTTGTCGAGCGGATGGCGCCGGAAGAGCTCTGGACTTTGTTCCAGCGGGTGGTGCCGCCGGCGCCGGTCCGCCCTCAGGGTGGAGGGCACCGGCGGCGCGGGGACCGCGAGGTGCTGGCTGCCATCATCTTCGTGGCTACCTCAGGCTGCACCTGGAACCAACTGCCCCCAGGCTTCGGGCTGTCGGGAGTGACGGCCTTCCGCCGGTTCACTGAGTGGACGGAGGCCCGGGTGCGGGCCAAGCCTCACCGCCTCGTCCTCGACGAGCTCGGTGCCCGCGGCGACCTGGACTGGTCGCGGTGCGCGATCGACTCCGTCAGCGTCCGTGCCGTCAAAGGGGGCAGCTGACGGGACCGAATCCGACCGACCGCGGCAAGAGCGGATCGAAAATCCACCTCATCGTCGACCGCCAGGGCCTGCCCCTGTCGATCGGCATCTCCGCCGCCAACCTCCACGACAGCCAGGCACTCATCCCGTTGGTCCGCGGCATCCCACCCATTCGCTCACGTCGCGGCCCGCGGCGCCGACGGCCCGCCAAGCTGCACGGCGACAAGGGATACGACTACCGCCACCTGCGGCGATGGCTCGCTTCCCGCGGCATCCGGTACCGCCTTGCCCGCAAGGGCATCGAGTCGTCCCAGCGGCTGGGCCGCCACCGCTGGGTGGTGGAGCGGACCGTGTCCTGGCTGTCCGGCTGCCGCCGTCTGCACCGCCGCTACGAGCGCAAGCCGGAACACTTCCTCGCCTTCGCAGCCATCGCCGCGACCCTCATATGCCACCGCCGACTGACCAAATGAAATGACTTCTAAGGAAGACCGGCCGGTCCCGATTCCCCCGCCCCTCGTGGCCATACTCCGGGCCCACCTGAAGGAGTTCGGCACGGCCAAGGACGGGCGACTCTTCACGAATGAGCGCGGCGGTCTCGTGGGTAGCAGCACCTATTGGCGTGTGTGGCGGGACGCTCGGGAGTACGCGCTCTCGCCGGACCTTCAGGCTTCCATCCTCGAGGGGAGGCCATACGACCTGCGGCATACCTGCATCACGACTTGGTTGAACGCCGGCGTCCCCGTGGCTGAGGTAGCCCGGCGGGTTGGCAACTCACCGGAGGTGATTCATCGCGTCTACGAAGGATGTATTTACGGCCAGGAAGAAGCCATGAACAAGAAGATCGAACAGGAGCTGTCCTGGCCGTTGTAATCGATGTCAAGTCAGAAGGAGTGCGAGCAGGCTAAGATTGAGGATCCTCTGTTGCGAGCGGGCCGGTATGAAACGTCCGGCCCGTTTCATCCGCCCGCACCTCCATGCCAATCCAGCCGCCGCCTTGCTCCGTCTCCATCGCTTGAATTTCCTCTGGTGAGGCAGGGCCTACGGCAATGAAGTTGAGAACCTGTTGAATGTTCTCAAGTAGCCCATTAGTGATCACTGAGAGTTGCTGCTTTCCGATCGACGTTTCGACCCCAACCTGCATGGCCATCGTGAAACCACCTTGGAGCTCTTTTACTGGGTCCAAGAATGGAACTTCAACGACTAGTGCCCCGTCCGTGAAGTCAGGGAATCGGTAGGTTGCGCTCGGCGGTGTGTTTCGCTCTACGGCTTCTTCGGTTTCCCAGGTTGTGCTGAATTTTTGCTGAATCCCTCGTGGGTCAACCGATACGTCGATGCTGGACCGATGCTTATCCAGATTGTTAAGTTCAGTCAGGCAGATGAGTGGGTCTTTGTTTACTTCGCTTGGCGGCCGGTTGAACGGCTGAAGCATCTCAATTCGTTCCGCGATCTCCGTGGGGACCGTTTGGAGACGCTCTCTGCGGGCCCGCTCCCAATCGGCTCGGTCCCGTACGACAGGAAACTGGAGCATCTTTGGTTTCGAGGGCCGGGCTCCGTCAGCGTGTGCAAACTCCCAGACGCAGGCATCAAGCGCGCTGCGGAGGCTGTAAAGAAAGTCACCCAGAATGAGAGACCATTCCTGAGTTGGCGGCGGCGTATGCACGCGAAGACGCATCTCAAATTTGAGGCGATCAGCGGAAAGTGAATTCTCGGTACTGATTGGGCGACCTGCGATCCATAGCGAGATTCGGGATTCAAGGTCTGTTTTGTGTTGAACGGCGCGTGCCCATTTTAGCATTGGCCACGACGACACGTCCTTGCCGAACTCCCACCGTTTGCCAAGTCCCTGGACTGAAGTGGTGCCGTCGTCAGCTTGATCACTCGCCGGATTTGCCATGTGGGGAAGGTACTCCGGGCGGCCATGTCGCGCTCCTGATTTTGCTGGCACGAGCAACGTTGACAAGGGATCCAGCGCCCAGGTGGGCTCTATCGCAGGTCTATCGCGATCAGCGCGCAACAACGACAAAGAGCGGGACCCAGTGAGACTGGTTCCCGCTCTTCATGCTTGGCATCTGCGCTGGTCAACCGCATCATCATGCTGGTTGAGGCGAAGTGCCCCCGGCAGGATTCGAACCTGCGCACACGGCTCCGGAGGCCAGCAGAGACCGTGGCGCTCTTGGGGTGCTGACCTGCGGGGGAGGGGTGGTCGTGATCTTCGATCATCAAGATCATTACGTCCCTATTACGTGGGCAGCCTGTCGGGCGGCTGGTTCGGCCCGTAAGGTCGATGCATGATCTCGGGCAGCAGCGGGGAACCGGACGGCGGCGCGGAGTTCACGGCGGAGGGCCTGGAGCCGCTCCTTCGAGAGGCGTGCGCGACGGCCGAACTCGACGCCCGCGGGGCCAAGTTGCTCCGGCTTGGCTCGAACGCGGTCTACCGCCTGACGTCGTTACCAGTGATCGTCCGCATCGCGCGCGATCGGTCGGTGCTGGGGGAGATGGAACGGGCCGTGGCAGTGACCCGGTGGCTTGAGACACAGGACTTCCCGGCCATGCGTGTGCCGGCAGAGGTCAGCCAACCAATCCTCGTCGGCGGCCGGGTGGTCACCTTCTGGGAGAGCGTTCAGGAGCGCGAGGAGTACGGCACGGTTGGCGAACTCGCTGATCTGCTACGCCGCTTGCACTGGCTCGAAGAGCCGGAATCTCTGCGTCTGCCGTACTTCGATCCACTGGCCAAGGTGTCGGCGTCCTTGGAGGGGCTGGACGGCATCTCAGGGGAGGACCAGCAGTTCCTGGAGGAGCGAGCGGCGAGCCTCGGCAAGGACTACGACCGGCTGGACTTTGTCCTCCCCTTCGGCATGATCCACGGGGATGCCAGCATTGGGAACATCCTCCGCCACCGGGACGGGCACGCGGTGCTGATCGACTTGGACGGTTTCGCTCTCGCGCCACGTGAGTGGGACCTGGTGCAGACGTCGATGTTCTATGAACGGTACGGCTGGCACACGCAGGCCGAATACGCGGAGTTCGTGCACCGGTACGGCTTCGACCTGATGAACTGGCCTGGGTACGACACCCTTGCGGACCTGCGTGAGCTCATGATGGTTGCCTGGCTCGGTCACCAGGTCACGAAGAACGATCGGGCTGCCGCCGAGTTTGCCCGGCGGGTCCGATCGCTTCGCACGGGGGAGGGCCGAGACGAATGGGGTCCGTTCTGAGCACGCGCTGACGGGAGCTCTCAAGCACCAACACGCTCATCCGACGCGATCCACAGCCTGTGCTCTCGCACCTGATCGGTGAAGAGCTGTACGTCCTTACTGGTGCCGGCCCCCGCAAGGTTCTGCCGGAACTCGGCCAGGTAGCTGACACAGCGGGCCGACTTGAGCTGCTCACCGAGGTCGAGGGCATCGAGCGCTACGCGGCAGGCTTCCTCGACGTCTCCGGCACGAAGATGGGCATCGGCCAGAACCATGGTCGCGAAGAAGTCGCTCCGCACGTGGCTGCCGCTCATGGCGTTCTCGGCGTGGAGCACGGCCTTCCGGGCGCTGTTGACGTCTCGGAAGCAGTGAGCGGCCTCAGCAGCAAGCTCAGCTTCGTCGAAGTAGCTAATCCACTCGGGCTCGTCGTCGTTGTTCCTGCTCGCCAGTGCATTCGTGGCTGCGCCCAAGGCGGCTTCACAGGCCCGTACGTCGCCTGTCCGGGCAAGCGCGCGGGCCTCCATGGCATGGAACTGGGCGCGGAGCGTCGGCGTGGCAACGGGGGAGATGCCCATGAGCGCCGCGCGGGCGAGCGTGGCGGCCTGGGTGTAGCGACCGAGGAACGTCGCCTGATGACTCATCGCGGACAGGATGCTTCCCGCGAGCCGCCGATCGTTCGCGTCCTGGGCCAATCGGAGAGCCTGAAGGAAGTACCGCTGTGCCAAGCCATGACGGCAGGCGTCGTACGACATCCAACCGGCCAGGAGGGTTGCCTCTGCCACGGTGGAGAACAGGGCCCGTCCGACTTGCTCCGTGTACTGCCCTCGCAGGAGCGGCGTCACTTCGGTACTGAGGTACTGGACTGCCGCGTGCCGGGCATGGTCGCCACCGAAACGGTCGTCCAGTTCGGCGAACATGTCCGCGGTGGTCTTGACTGCTGCCACGTCTCCAAAACCAACGCGCATTCCGTCCCGACGTTGCGGAAGAACGGCCGGCTCAGGCGCGACCAGCCACCGGAGCGAGGCTTCGTTCCACGCTGGTTCGGATGGCTCGGCCTGCAACAGAGGCTCATACCTGTTGAGATCCGCGCGCCAAAGCTGGCCGACTGTATCGATCGCTCCTTCGGGGTTCGCCGGATAACTCGCGTCCAGAAGCCCGGTGTCCCGCTCGCCTTCGTGGTTCAGCCCCAACTCGCCGGCACTGAGGTCGTACGCCTCACACAGCATCGGACCGTAGAAGTCGTCCGGCGTGCTGTGTCCGTTCTCCCAACTGGCGATGCGGCGCTTCACGCTGGCGTCAGAGGGAAGCTGGTGGCCTCGGCGGAGCGCAACCTGACGCAGCTCGCGCACTAACCGCGGCTGACTCCAGCCCCGGCCCACGCGAGCTTGCCGTAAGCGAACGCTGATCGGCTCCAGCGAAGGCGTGACCATTCCCTCCCCGCCCGTCCATAGATGCGACTTCTGCGGCGCACGACCCTTCGGCCTCACGACCGAATGTACGCGCTGTTCACCGCTGCGCGCTGCAAGTAACCGAAGATCCATGGTCGTTGCCTTGTGACGGGGGATGACG
>NZ_JBHUXV010000196.1:0-11681 GCF_042669125.1 Streptomyces sp. NPDC057253
CCTGGGAAGTCGCTTGTCAGTTGCTCAAGCAGCACGACCATGGCAGCCGGCGGGCCGGGTGCCATAGGTAAACAGGTAGGTCGTCTGCGTGCGCATGGCAGCAGTATGCCGGGCTCCACGGCGGCGTCCAACCCGGTTCGCATCCTGAGACCGGGCGCACCCCCGAGCCGGCCCCGCCGCTCCCGGTAGACTCGGCCCTACACACACCTCGCTCACCGCCGGAAGGCAACCCGTGTCATCAGCGACCCCAGCCGCCCCCGACACCGTCCTGGTCGTCGACTTCGGCGCGCAGTACGCCCAGCTCATCGCCCGCCGCGTCCGCGAGGCCCGGGTCTACAGCGAGATCGTGCCGAGCACCATGCCGGTCGCGGAGATGCTCGCCAAGAACCCGGCGGCGATCATCCTCTCCGGCGGCCCCTCCTCGGTGTACGCGGAGGGCGCCCCGCGTCTGGACCGCGAGCTCTTCGAGTCCGGCGTCCCCGTCTTCGGCATGTGCTACGGCTTCCAGCTGATGGCCACCACCCTCGGCGGCACCGTCGACAACACCGGCGCCCGCGAGTACGGCCGCACCCCGCTGCACGTCTCGAAGTCGGGCTCCACCCTGTTCGAGGGCACCCCCGACGAGCAGTCGGTGTGGATGTCCCACGGCGACGCCTGCTCCGCCGCCCCCGAGGGCTTCACCGTGACCGCGTCCACCGACGTCGTACCGGTCGCCGCCTTCGAGAACGACGAGAAGAAGCTCTACGGCGTCCAGTACCACCCCGAGGTCATGCACTCCACGCACGGCCAGCAGGTCCTGGAGCACTTCCTGTACCGGGGCGCGGGTCTGAAGCCGGACTGGACCACGGGCAATGTGATCGAGGAGCAGGTCGCCGCGATCCGTGCGCAGGTCGGCGACAAGCGCGCGATCTGCGGGCTGTCCGGCGGTGTGGACTCGGCGGTGGCCGCGGCCCTGGTCGCACGCGCCATCGGCGACCAGCTGACCTGCGTGTACGTCGACCACGGTCTGATGCGCAAGGGCGAGACCGAGCAGGTCGAGAAGGACTTCGTGGCCGCGACCGGCGTCAAGCTGGTCGTCGTCGACGCAGAGGAGCGCTTCCTCACGGCTCTCAAGGGTGTCTCGGACCCCGAGGAGAAGCGGAAGATCATCGGCCGGGAGTTCATCCGGGTCTTCGAGCAGGCCCAGGCCGAGATCATCGCGGACGAGGGCCCGGCGGTGGAGTTCCTGGTCCAGGGCACCCTCTACCCGGACGTGGTCGAGTCCGGCGGCGGCACCGGCACGGCGAACATCAAGTCCCACCACAACGTGGGCGGGCTCCCCGAGGACCTCGAGTTCCAGCTGATCGAGCCGCTGCGCAAGCTGTTCAAGGACGAGGTCCGGATGGTCGGCCAGGAGCTGGGGCTCCCGGACGAGATCGTCCAGCGGCAGCCCTTCCCGGGCCCCGGCCTCGGCATCCGGATCGTCGGCGAGGTCACCAAGGAGCGCCTGGACCTGCTGCGCGACGCCGACGCCATCGCCCGCGAGGAGCTCACCGCGGCCGGCCTGGACCGGGACATCTGGCAGTGCCCGGTCGTCCTGCTCGCGGACGTCCGCTCGGTCGGCGTCCAGGGCGACGGCCGCACCTACGGCCACCCGATCGTGCTGCGCCCGGTCTCCTCCGAGGACGCCATGACGGCGGACTGGTCGCGACTGCCGTACGACGTCCTCGCGCGCATCTCGACGCGGATCACCAATGAGGTGGCCGACGTCAACCGCGTGGTGCTGGACGTGACGTCCAAGCCGCCGGGCACCATCGAGTGGGAGTAGTCCCTGGTGGTTCCTAGGTCCGCTTGAGGGTGCGCACCGGCTCCCCGGGCTTCCAGACCTGGACGACGAGATACGTGTCGTCCTCGACGTAGGTCCGCACGACCTCCGTCAGCTCGGTGCGAAAGAGGTGGAACGGCTCCGGCGGTTCCACCTCTTCGCCGTACGCGGCCTTGGTTCCCGGGTCGGTGACCTCGCTCGCGCGGCCGCTGATCCGGACGTCCCCGCCGCCCAGGGTCTGGCCCTCGCCCGGGTTCGCCTGGAGACAGAAGCGGGGGTCGCGGAGCAGGTCCCGCGCCTTGAGCGAGTCCGGCATCATGCCGAGCCACAGCTCGCCGTGCAGGAAGCGGACCTCCAGGCCCGTCGTGCGCGGGGAGCCGTCCTTGCGGAGGGTGGCGAGGACATGGTGGGTGAAGGCACCGAACCGGTTCTCGACGGTCCTGGCGAGTTCGGGTTCCGCGGTGCGGAAAGCAGCCCAGTTCATGGCGGACAGTGTTCCGTCGATACCCGACATCTTCTGTCTGATATCGGCCGCGTACGCCATCTTTACAAAACAGCCCTGTTCTCTTGCGCTGACCACAGGTAACTTCCGCCCCGTAAGCCACCCAGTGCCGGAGGACCATATGCACGGGACACCCCTCGGGCCCACTCCGCCGATGCCGGTGCCCACCGAGAAGCTCCAGTTCGCGATGCCGCCGATGCACGACTCCGTCGAGGAGGAGCGCCGGCACCGCAAGGAGCGGCTCGCCGGGGCGCTGCGGAACTTCGGCCGGCTCGGCTTCGAGGACGGCGTCTCGGGACACATCACCGCCCGCGACCCGGAATTCACCGACTGCTTCTGGGTCAACCCCTTCGGCATGCCCTTCAAGCATGTCACCGTGAGCGACCTGGTGCTCGCCAACTCCGACGGGCAGGTGCTCGACGGCCGCTACCACGTCAACCAGGCGGCGTTCACCGTGCACTCCCAGGTGCACGCCGCCCGCCCGGACGTCGTCGCCGTCGCCCACTGCCACTCCGTGCACGGCCGGGCGCTGGCCGCCCTCGGCGAACTCCTCGACCCCCTCACCCAGGAGAGCTGCGCCTTCTACGAGGACCACGCGCTCTACGACACCTACACCGGAGTCGCCGTCGACGCCGAGGAGGGCCGCCGGATCGCCGCCGCGCTCGGCTCCCGCAAGGCGCTGGTGCTGCGCAACCACGGGCTGCTGACCGTCGGGGACTCGGTGGACGCGGCGGCCTGGTGGTTCGTGTCGATGGAACGCTCCAGCCAGGTGCAGCTGACGGCCCGGGCGGCGGGGCGGCCGGTGCTCATCGACCACCGGGCGGCGGTGGCCACCCGGGAGCAGCTGGGCGGCGACCTGGTGGCGTGGATCAACTACCAGCCGATGTGGCAGGACATCAGCCGCAGCGAGCCGGATCTGCTGAGTTAGCAACCTCGGATCTGCTGAGTCAGGAACCCCGGAAACCCAGGATCCGCTCAGCTAGAAACCCCGGAGCACGGCGGCCTTCGTCATGGCGAACTCCTCGTCGGTGAGCACGCCCTCGCGGTGCAGCTCGCCCAACTCCCTGAGCCTGCGCAGGAGGACGTCGTGATGGTCGGCCGAGGGCGGTACGGAGGCCGCGGCCAGCCGGTTGCGGGGACCGCGTCCGTCGTCGTACTCCAGGCTCTCGCGGGTGGACGGGTGCGGGAGCCTCGCCGTGACGGCGGTCGCCACCAGGGCCGTGAGCAGGTCGCGGCGGGTGCTGCCCCACAGGTCGAGGGCGTACGGGTCCTTCTCCGGCGGCAGCTTCGAGAACGACGTCTCCCGGGTCACGAACCGCATGAACCCGTCCTCGTAACCGGAGTTGGGCAGCCACTCCACCTGGACCAGGTCACCCACGTCGATGATCCGCGGACCGGTCGCGCGCTTGACGCGGTCGGAGGTGTCGGCCCAGTCGATCCGGACCTGGAGGCCGTCGAAGGAGACCGTGCCGTCGGAGGACCGCACCGAGACCGGGACCGGGGGGCCGGGCAGCAGATACGTCTTCGTCGGCTCCTTGGGAATCTGGTCGAGGAGGAGGGCGCGGCGGATCTCCTCGGCCACGTACTCGGCGACCCCGGCGCGGTCGACGTCCACGGTCAGCCGGTACGGGTCCGCCGGGTCCGGCAGGCGGCCGCCGGTCGCGTGCAGCAGCGGGTCCGCGCCCTCGCGCAGCCGCATCCGCAGCCGGCCGCGCTTGCGCTCCGGCTCGAACGCCACCCCAGCGATGGCCTCCAGGGGCACCGCGATCTCGCCGTACGTCTGCCGGAACAGCGGCACGGAGCGGTGGAGTCCCGGCGTGATCCTGACCGTCGTGCCGTCGAAGGCCCAGGTCCCGTCACGCTGGATGATCTCGGCCATACGGAAATTCTCGCAGCCGGGTCAACACGGCGGCCCCGCTTCACCCGTCGCCTCACTTGCGCGGACCGGACCTGCCGGGCGGGGGCGGTGTGCCGTAGGGCACAATTCGCTGTCATCGCGGGGAGTTGTTCGGGGTTTCTCGGGGGTCTTCAGGGTTCGCCGCACGGTCGTGGCGCGGTGCGGTGATGTGGGTCCAGAGGTTCACGAGGATCGTGGGAAGGCGGGCGTCGGGCGTGGCGGTGCAGGAAGCGAGACAGGGCGCGGACGGGGGTGCGTTCGGTGCGGCCAGGGGGCCCGGGGGTGCGCATGGCGGTGGCTGCACCTGTGGGGACTGTCCGCACGGTGCGCGGGCCGGGCACCGGCGCGCGGTGGCCGAATTCCTCCTGAGGCGCGACGAGTTCGCCGCCGGGCAGGGGCTGCCCGCCGCCGTGGCGCACTCCGCCTCGGCGTCCCGGCAGTGGGTCTCCGAGGAACTGACCCAGTCCGCGGAGCTCGTGGCCGAACGCGGGCGGGCCGAGGGCGCCGCCTGGCTCGCCCGGCTGTGGCGCCGTACGGCCTACGCGGTGTGGGCCGCGGTCGTGGTCCTGCTGCTCGTCCAGGCACTGACGGCGATCGGCGCGGGATGGACCTCGGCGCGTACGGCGGGCCTGCTCGCCGCGCTGCTGGTGGCCGGCGCGCTGACCGCCGCGTCCTGGTTCCACCGAGCCCGGGGCGGGGTGCTCGCGCCGGTGATCGGTGAGGACAACCGGCTGTCGACGTCACGCGCGGTCGCCGTGGCGTGGGTGCTGTTCGTCGCGTACGCCGTGCTGGTGCTGGTGGGCCGCCTGGCCGCGGCCTCCTCCGGCGCGGAACGGGACGCGCTGATCTCCGGGCTCGAACTGGCCCGGGGCGCGGGTGTGGTGACCGTGCTCGCCGTGGTGTGCGGGATCGCCGTGCTGGTACGGCGGGTGGTCGGGCTGCGGGTGCTGGGGCAGCGGCTCCAGAAGGTGCGGGCGGACCGGCCGCGGGCCGCGGATCTGCTGACGGACGACTCCGGGCGGGGCAGCTTCGCCGACCTCCAGTACGTCGTGATCGGCGGCGTCGCTCTGCTGTTCGCGTGCGTACGGCTGGCCCGGCGGCCGGACCAGCTGCCGGATCTGCCGTGGGGACTCGCGGTGGTGGTGCTGGTGTCCGCGGCCACGTATGTGGCGGGCAAGTACGCGGAGGGCGGGCGGCCGGTGATCCTCTCCGTGGTGCGGTCACGGGAGGCGGGCGACCTGGACGGGCCCATCCGCACCGGGGACGACATCGAGATCCGGGGCGCCGGGTTCGTGCCGCCGGGGGCGCAGCGGGCGGATCGGCTGGCGCGGATGGTGGTGCGGATCGGGCCGGTGAACGTGCATGTGCCGCTGGTGCCGGTGGCCGGCGGCTTCAGCAACCCCGCCGACGAGGTGCTGACCGTGCCGGTGCCGGCGGATGTGGAGCCGGGACGGGTGGAGGTGCAGGTGGTGACCGCGGCGGGGGTGGAGACGAACCGGTACGAGATCGAGGTGACGGACTGAGGGTTCCGGGACCGGGCGTCTTCGACCATCCCTGCTTCTTCCGGCTCCTTCCTGCTTCTTCCGGCTTCTTCCTGCTTCAAAAACTCGTCCGAACCGGATTGAGCAGCGCCGCCCCTTGATGCGTATCGTCTTGTGAGGGGTCTCGGCACGCTGGTGAGAGGCGGCTCGAAGCGATGACACATAGTTTTCGTACGGACACGCACGCCCCCTATTACGACGAGCGACGGTCCTGGCGGGACAGCATCAGCCAGTACGCCCTGCTCCCACTGCGCATCTTCCTGGGTGTCACCTTCATCTACGCCGGCCTGGACAAACTGACCGACAGCGCCTTCATGAAGGACTCCGGCTCGGGCTCCATCGGCGACATGATGCGCAGTGTCCGGGACTCCTCGGCGATCCCCGCGCTCGTCGACCTGTCCCTGAAGAACCCCGTCGGCTTCGGCTACGCCATCGCCCTCGGTGAACTCGCCGTAGGCATCGGCACCCTGCTCGGCATCCTCGCCCGACTGGCAGCGCTCGGCGGCGCGTTGATCTCGCTCAGCCTGTGGCTGACCGTCAGCTGGGCCTCCGACCCCTACTACTACGGCAACGACCTCGCCTACCTGATGGCCTGGCTGCCTCTCGTCCTCGCGGGTGCCTCCATCTTCTCAGTGGACGCCGCCTTGCGGGCCCGACGACGGCAGCGGGCGGGAGGCTACCGGTAGCTCCGGTCGGCGGAGGTACCGGTGGCGAAGGGATCGGCTGCGGCTGAGCGGTGTCGGTGAGGGGACGACTGTCCTCGTGGTCAGCGCGGTGAGGACTGCTCTGCCGGCTCCTCCACCTCGGGCGGTGTGCCGGCGCGGCGGCTGCCCCTTCGGCCGCGTATGAGCCGGGTCAGCAATCCCACCGCGCCTGCCAGGCAGAGGCCGCCCACGACCATCGGGATCACCGCGAACCACGGGGTGTCCCACGCGTCGCCCGCGTCCCCGACGTAGGCGATGCCCGCGAGGGTGAGCAAGACGCCGGCGACCAGTCGTCCCGGCTGGAACTCATGACGCAGCACGGCTCACCTCCGCCTGTCCGATGCCGACCCGCAGGTCCAGGTCGAGCGTGCCGACGCTCTTCGTGCCCGAGGTCGGGGGCAGGGTGACCTCCTTGCGCTTGCCCGGTTCCACGTCCACGTCCTCCTGGTCGTCGCCCGGCAGCTGGATGTCGCCCACTCCCACGTCGATGCTCGCCTTCACGGTCACGTCCGGCGGCACGACGACCACCAGCCGGCCGACGCCCACGTCGGCCTGGGTCGTCACGGTCCGGCCCTTGGCCAGGTCCAGCTTGGTCAGGTCCAAGGTCCCCACGCCGGTGCCGAGTTCGTACTCCGGGCGGACCTCGGTCACCGCCGCGGGTTTCCAGGTCGTGCGGACCCAGTGGGTGGTGATGTCCTTCGGCAGGGCCGCCGAGGCGGCCAGCAGTCCCGCCGTGATGATCGCCAGGAGGACCGAGCCCGCTCCGGTACGGCCGAGGAAGGAGCTGAGGGCCATGCCCAGGCCGAGGACGATCAGCGCGCAGGCGAGGCCGGTCTGGAGACTGGTGCCGAGGGGGTGTTCCTCCCAGGTCACCCCTGTGCCGAGGCCGCCCGCCAGCAGGGCGAACAGGAAGATCCAGCCGCCGATCCAGCGCGGACCACGATGTTTCTGCTGCGGGGTCCGGGCCGCGCGGAGGTCCTCGCGTCGGTTCCAGGGGGTGCCGAGGCCGATGTTGACGGCCGCCGCGATGTCCCGCTCGCGGGAGTCCAGGGGGCCCCACAGATAGCCCGTGCCGCCGACGTGGGTGCCGTCCTTGACTATGGGGTCGCGCCACCAGGAGGGGGAGCCGGCCGGCACCGGGGGTGCCTGCGCTTCCGGTGGGGCGTCGGCGACGGCCTGTGCGGAGAGCGGGTCCGGGTCGGGGGTGCCGCGGTTGCGCGACCAGTAGC
Organism: Streptomyces sp. NPDC057253; assembly: GCF_042669125.1. Classification (NCBI taxonomy): domain Bacteria; kingdom Bacillati; phylum Actinomycetota; class Actinomycetes; order Kitasatosporales; family Streptomycetaceae; genus Streptomyces; species Streptomyces sp. NPDC057253. The sequence continues at coordinate 7,678 of NZ_JBHUXV010000196.1, forward strand.
CGGCACCCGCGAGGAGCAGGGAGAGGACCACGGCGAAGGTCAGCACGCTGGTGTTGCTCAGCATGGTCAGGAAGACCCCGCAGCCGACCAGCGCGAACAGCACACCGGTCAGTGCCTGGCCGTCCACGCGGCCGGTGAGGAGCTTGCGCACCTCGTTCTCGTCCTCGTCGTCGTACGGGACGAGGAGCCAGGCGAAGCCGTAGAAGATGAGGCCGATGCCGCCGGTCGCCGCCAGCACGGTGAGCGTGATCCGGAAGATCACCGGGTCCATGTCGCACTGCCGCCCGAGCCCGGCGCACACCCCGGCGAGCTGCTTGTGCCGGCGATCGCGCCGGAAGGGGAGGGGGGTGGCGGCCGGGTCGGGCTCCGGGGCGGGGGGGCCGGGCTGCGGGGCGGTGGGGCCGGGCTGCGGGGCGGTGGAGCCTGGCTCCGAAGCGGTCGGGCCGGCGTGCGGGGCGGCTGGGCCGGGCTCCGGGGCAGGGCTCTCGGTGCCGTGCGTGTCCGTGACCGCGGTCGGTGTCGTGCCTCCTTCTTCTTTTCGCGCGCCCGCCCGCCCGTGCGTGCGCGTGGGCCCGCCGGGGTCGGCGGGGGCGCCCGCGCCGGGGCTGGTGCTCGGGTCCGGGCCTCCGCCGGATCCGGCGCCCGCGGCGTGCTGGTGATCTGTCATGTGTCCATGGTGACGGGCGAGAGGGCCCGGCGGGAGTCGGAACGACCCTGGCCGGACCCTGATATCGGCCCTGAGAGCGGGGAGGGAAGCGTTCGGAAGGCGCGCCGGTCGAAGATCAGGGGAGTCTCGGGGACCAACCCTGATGCCCCCGCACCCCGGCCGTGTGACCATCGATGGCATGCCGGAAGCCGCAGCAGCGCCCCTCGTCGAACCGCGGCCGCCGCGCAAGCTCTACCGCAGCAGTGACGGACGCTGGCTGGGTGGTGTGGCGCGGGGGCTCGCCGGGCATCTCGGGCTGCCCGTCATCTGGGTGCGGCTCGTCTTCGTCGGCCTGTTCATGGCGGACGGCCTGGGTGCCCTGCTGTATGCCGCCTTCTGGTTCTTCGTGCCGCTCGGCGTCGGCGGGGTCTCAGGGCAGCGGCCACCCTCGCTGGTCACGACCGAGACCTCACCGGACGGCCGCCGCAGACTGGTCGCCCGCCGCCCCGACCGGGGCCAGATCGTCGCCCTGCTGCTCATGGTCGTCGTGGCCATGGTCTTCGTCGGCAATGTCAATGTGGGCAATGGGGCCAGGGCCTACCTCTGGCCGGCCGTCCTCGTCGGCGCGGGTGTTGCCCTCGTCTGGCGCCAGGCGGACAATGCCCGCCGGGCCCGCTGGATGGAGGTCGGCCGTCGTCGGCGCACCCTGACCCTGCTGCGCGCCGCGGGCGGTGTCCTCCTCGTCACCGCGGGCGTCTCCGGGGTCTTCGTGCTCCAGGGTTCCGCCGCCCACCTCGGCTCCGTCCTCCAGGCGGCCCTCGCGGTCCTCGTGGGGATAACGCTGCTCGCGGGGCCGTATCTCGTCCGGATGACCCAGGACCTCTCCGAGGAGCGCCTGATGCGCATCCGCGCCCAGGAGCGCGCGGAGGTCGCCGCGCATGTCCACGACTCGGTGCTGCACACCCTGACCCTGATCCAGCGCAACGCGGAGAACGCGAGCGAGGTCCGCCGCCTCGCCCGCGCCCAGGAGCGCGATCTGCGCACCTGGCTCTACAAACCCGAGGGCACCGGCAAGGACGAGGCCGACGAACCCACCGACCTCGCCGACGCGGTGCGGCGCAATGCCGCCGAGGTCGAGGACAAGCACGGCGTCCCCATCGAGGTCGTGGTCGTCGGCGACTGCCCGCTCGACGAGAGAACCAGCGCCCAGATGCAGGCCGCGCGCGAGGCGATGGTCAATGCCGCCAAGTACGGTGGCGAGGGCGGCGCCGTACAGGTCTACGCCGAAGTCGAGGGCAGGACGGTCTTCGTGTCCGTCCGGGACCGCGGTCCCGGCTTCGACCTCGACTCGATACCCGCCGACCGGATGGGTGTCAGACAATCGATCATCGGCCGCATGGAGCGCCATGGCGGCACGGCCCGGCTGCGCGCGGTGCCGGACGGCGGCACGGAGGTCGAGCTGGAGATGGAGAGGGCGGAGAAGACGTCATGAGCGACGAGGCGAACGACACGGCTGAGGTCACCGGAGGCGCGGACGAGCGCCGGGTGCGCGTGGTCCTCGTCGACGACCACCGCATGTTCCGTACGGGCGTCCAGGCCGAGATCGGCCGCACCGAGGAGACCGGGGTCGAGGTCGTCGGGGAGGCGGCGGACGTCGAGCAGGCCGTCACCGTCATCACCGCGACCCGCCCCGAGGTCGTCCTCCTCGATGTGCATCTGCCGGGCGGCGGCGGGGTCGAAGTGCTGCGCCGCTGCGCCCCGTTGATGGCCGACCCCGAGCAGCCCGTCCGCTTCCTCGCCCTGTCCGTCTCGGACGCGGCGGAGGACGTGATCGGGGTGATCCGGGGCGGTGCGCGCGGCTATGTCACGAAGACGATCACGGGCACGGACCTCGTCGACTCCGTCTTCCGCGTCCAGGAGGGCGACGCGGTGTTCTCCCCGCGGCTCGCGGGGTTCGTCCTGGACGCCTTCGCCTCCACCGACGCCCCGCCGGTCGACGAGGACCTCGACCGACTCACCCAGCGCGAGCGCGAGGTGCTCAGGCTCATCGCGCGTGGCTACGCCTACAAGGAGATCGCCAAGCAGCTGTTCATCTCGGTGAAGACGGTCGAGTCCCATGTCTCGGCGGTGCTGCGGAAGTTGCAGCTGTCGAACCGGCACGAACTCACCCGGTGGGCGACCGCGCGGCGCCTGGTCTGACGCTCACACCACCCGTGTCGCCCCCGCGAAGGGCATCTCGTCGATCGGTGCCTCCCGTACCGGTGCCGACGGGTTCGGGGCGTGGATCATGCGGCCGTTGCCGATGTAGAGGCCGACATGGCTGATGCCGGAGTAGAAGAACACCAGGTCGCCCGGGAGGAGTTCGGAGCGGGAGACGCGTCGGCCGGCGTCGATCTGGGCGTAGGTCGTGCGGGGCAGGGAGATGCCCGCGGAGCGGTACGCGGCCTGGACGAGCCCCGAGCAGTCGAAGGCGTCCGGGCCGGTGGCGCCCCAGACGTAGGGGCTGCCCAGCTTGGAGTAGGCGTAGGAGACGGCCGCCGCGGCACGGGAGTTGGGGGCCTGCGCGGTGGCCCCGGCGGGTGTCGTCAGGCCCTCGCGCGCGCCCGCCGCGTCACGTGAGGCGCGCGCTCCGGCCGCGGCTGCCCCCGCCCGTTCCCCGGTCGGCAGCTGGGCCAGCAGCCGGCGGGCCGCGTCCAGCTTGCCGGTGATGGTCTTCTTGTGGCGCTTCAGCTCCGCCTGACGGGACTTCAGGGAGGCCAGCTCGATGTGTGCGGCGCCGCGCAACTGCTCGATCTCCCGCAGTTGACGGCGGACGTTGGCCACCGAGGCGGCCTGTCGGCTGCCGGCCCGTTCGACGAACTCGGCGCCGTCCAGGTAGTGGTCGGGGTCGTCGGAGAGGGCGAGCTGCATCGCGGGGTCGAAGCCGCCGCCGCGGTACTGTGCCGCGGCGATCGCACCCAGCCCGTCCCGTGCCTCATTGAGCCGCTCGGTCCTGCGGGCCGCCTGGTCCCGCAGGGTGTCCAGCCGGGCCTCGGCCGCCTCCGCCTTCTCCTTCGCGCCGTTGTACTTCTCGGTGGCGGCCTCCGCCTCCTGGTACAGCTGGTCCACCTTCGCCCTGACCTGCGTCGGCGTGAGCTGCGGCTCGGCGTGTCCGATCCCGTCGAAGCCTGTCGCGGTCGCCGCCCCGGCGAGGGCGATCGTGGCCGCCGTACGAACGGTATGGCCGCCGGCCGAGCGTTGACGGGGCTTGCGGTGCACTGCCACGTGGACTGCACGTCCTTTCCTCGACCGCCCGCCCCGGGGCTCATCCGGCGTACGGCGCCAGGGGGAGCGGCCGTACGACCGCCCGGGGGCGGTG
>NZ_JBHUXV010000197.1:0-11632 GCF_042669125.1 Streptomyces sp. NPDC057253
GTAGGAGTTACCGGCCGGGGCCACGCCCTGCTCGCCTTTTTCGCCGCCCCCTGCATCGCCAACCTGGGTCTACGAAACGGTCAGGTAGATCTTGCGCACGGTTTCGATGGTCTTCCAGACCCCGACGAAGCCCGGCTTCATGACAAAGCTGTCCCCGGCCTTGTAGACCACCGGCCGGCCGCCTTCCGGCGTGATTTCGATGACGCCCGAAAGGATGTGGCAGAACTCGAAGAGCTCGCCCTTGATCGAGCGTGTCTCACCGGGCGTGGCCTCCCAGACCCCCGTCTTGACCGATTCCCCGCGGGCGGCGTCCTGGACCCACGTCTTGTAGGCCGGGTCACCGGAGATCAGGCGCTCCGGAAGCGGGCCGGATTCCTGAGGTGCGAAAGAAGGGTTGGGATCGATGGTCTTCAGGAGAGCCATGTTCTTCCTCCAGTGGAGTTGACGATGAAGAAATTCGGCAGCGGACAGTGAGGCGGTGCGGTCCAGCCTGCGCCGGTGGCGTGCAGCGTCTGACTGCTCAGCCCCTTCGAGAATCTCGGACGCCCCGCTCGGAGCCCAGGCGTGATGTGTCCGTCGCCGGCCCGATGTTCGGACGTTGTGTCAGGTCGGATGCCTGCAAGTGGACTGAGGACATCGAGAGCGTGAGTGACGCGCTCGGCTCAGCATGTGCGCGACGGAGTGTCTGGTCACCCTGCTGCACGTACTCGTCAAGAACCTGCCCCGGTATGGGACGTACGGCGACGGCGGGCTCCCAAAACCGGTTGGTGAAGGCGGTGTACCCCGGCTATAGAACTCTCATGACCTGGCATCTGGCCCCCGAACCCTTCGACACGCAAGACGCAACCAGCCTGCGCCGCGACTACTACGACGAGGTCGCCAGCCGCTACTGGAAGCGACCCGCGACACGTGAGGAGATCGACCAGGGCCTGGCCGACGACGGCGCGGAACTGCTCACGCCGCCCACGGGCCAGTTCGTCGTGGGCCGTTTCGATGGCGAGGCCGCGGCCTGCGGCGGGCTGCTGATGCTGGATTCCGGGCGTGCCGAGCTCACCCGCGTCTACCTGCGTCCCTCTTTCCGAGGCAGGAAGGGCGCCGACCTTCTGCTGGAGCTGCTGGAGAGTGAGGCACGCCTGCTCGGTGCCACCCAGATGGTCCTCAACACCCGCCTCGACCTGGTCGAGGCCCGCTCGCTCTACGCCCGCCACGGGTACGACGAGATCCCGGCCTACTGCACGGGCCCGTACATCGAGATCTGGTACGGCAAGGAACTCGACCGACCCGACTGACCAGCTCGCGCCTCCTCCGAGCTCGTCGAGTCCGCCCTGGCCCGTCAGCGGGCTGTGAACGCACCTCACCGAGTCGCCCTCGTCCGTGCCGGAGCTCGCCGTGAACGCGGTCAGCCCCTCGCATTCTCAGCCCCTCGACGGAACGGGGCTGCCTATCGCCTTCCTCGTCGTGGTGATCCTGGCGAAGTGGTTCTGGCACCGGAGTCGCCCTCCCCAGCCGCCCGCTCAGTGCCGTGCCGCACTCGCCGTCACCTGAACGGCCTACCCACCCCCGTGCGCAGCGCGCACTGTTGCCCCGTTCGGGTCAGCCTGGATGGAAGGCTCCGCCACCGCTTATCCGTGATCAACACCCTACGGAGGCGTCATGGTCGTCATAGCCGTCCTCCTGCCGGTGTTTCTTGTCGGCATGCTCTTCGGGCTGGATGTGTTGGAGAACCTGCTGTTCCCCGACACTCCCGACAGCGCTGAGCCACCGGGCGAGGCCCCCTGACCCGGGCGGCACTCGGGGTGGGAAGGTCGGCTCTCAGGCTGCCGCCGTCGGGTCCAGCGACTGTGCGCACCAGATGGTCTTGCCCTGGGTGGAGTGCCGGGTGCCCCAGCCCTGGGTGAGTTGGGCGACGAGCAACAGACCCCGACCGCCCTCGTCGAGGGCGCGCGCCCGGCGCAGATGCGGGGCGGTGTTGCTGGAGTCGGAGACCTCGCAGATCAGGGCGCTGTCACGGATGAGGCGGAGCCGGATCGGGGGCTCGCCGTAGCGGATGGCGTTGGTGACCAGTTCGCTGACGACCAGTTCGGTGACGAATGCCGCCTCCTCCAGGCCCCAGGCCTCGACCTGTTCGACGGCGACCTTCCTGAGGTGCGGCACCTCTGCGAAGTCCGCTTCGACGTCCCAGTCGGCCACGTGCTGAGGGTCCAGTGCGCGCGTACGGGCGAGCAGCAGGGCGGCATCGTCCGTGCGCACCTGGGGGAGGGTGGCGTCCATCACCGTGTCGCACAGGGCCTCCAGCGAGGCGGCCCCGGGATCCAGGACCCGCAGCAGTTCGGTGCTTCCCTCGTCGAGGTCGCGTTCGCGGCTCTCGACCAGCCCGTCGGTGTAGAGGGCGAGCAGACTGCCTTCGGGCAGCTCGATCTCCGTCGCCTCGAAGGGCAGCCCGCCGATGCCCAGCGGTGGTCCGGGCTGCGCGGAGACCGTGGTCCTGGTGCCGTCGGGGGAGAGGATCAGCGGAAGCGGATGCCCCGCGCTCGCCAGCGTCAGCCGGCGCGTGACCGGGTCGTAGACGGTGTAGAGGCAGGTGGCGCCCGTCTCTCCGGTCGTCTGGAAGCGGCCCGTCGACTGGAGGTCGCTGGCGAGGTGCAGGACCAGGTCGTCCAGGTGGGTCAGCAGTTCGTCCGGCGGCAGGTCGACGTCGGCGAGGGTGCGGACCGCGGTGCGCAGCCGACCCATGCTGGCCGAGGCGTGCAGGCCGTGTCCGACGACGTCGCCGACGATCAGCGCGACCCTCGCGCCGGACAGCGGAATGACGTCGAACCAGTCGCCGCCGACTTCCGCGCCGGTGCCCGCCGGCAGGTAGCGCGATGCCACCTCGACGGCTTCCTGCTTCGGCAACCCCTGCGGCAGCAGGCTCCGTTGCAGGGTCAGGGCCGTGGAGCGCTCGCGCGCGTACCGGCGGGCGTTGTCGATGGCGACGGCCGCCTTGGCGGTCAGTTCTTCGGCCAGGATCAGGTCGTCCGCGGTGAAAGCCTCGGGCCGGTCGGTGCGGCAGAAGGTCACCACGCCGAGAAGGGCCCCGCGTGCGCGCAGTGGCACCGTGATCCGGCCCGTCAGTCCGTCCGCGGCGAGGGACGCGTCGATGAGCGGGTTGCCCGGCGGCCAGTGGGCCGGGTCGGCGGCGAGTCCGGGCCCGAAGGCCCATTCGCCGCCCGCACCGGGCTCTGCGGCGAGCTCGACCTGCGAGGTGCCGTTGGCCATGCAGCGTGCGGCGACGGAGTCGAAGGCGAGAGTGACCGGTGCTGGATGACCGAGGTGCCCGCCCGGCCCGTCGCTGTGCTCCCGGGCGCTGTGCCGGGCGGCGCGGCTGAGCGTGAGGGGCTCCCCGTCGGTGAGCGTCGGTGCGGAGGGCGGTTCCTCTCCGCACAACACCTCGTCGAACAGGTCCACGGTGACGAGGTCGGTGAATCCGGGCACGGAACTTTGGGCCAGTTCCTGAGCCGTTCCGATCACGTCGAGGGTGCGGCCGATGTCCCGCCCGGCCTCGTTGAGCATGAGCAACCGCTGCCGGGCCCAGTACTCGGCGCTCATGTCGAAGCCCCAGTTGGCCACCGCGCGGACCTTGCCCTCGGCATCCCGGACGGGCCAGATGCTGGTGGCCCAGGCGTTGGCGTAGTTGCTGCCCAGCGGACGGAAGACGGTGATCAGACGTGCCGGCTCGCCCGTCCGGGCCACCTCGGCCAGCTTGTCGGTGTACGGCTTGTCGTCCCTTTCGGGAAACAGCGTGCGGTCGAACTCGGGAAGCACCTCGCGGTAGTGCTTGCCGAGCACCTGCTCCTCGGTGTGCGCGATCACCCGGCCCGAGGAAGCGTTGATCCACAGGAACCGCAGCCCGGGGTCGTAGACGCCCAGAGCGAAGGGGCACTGCTCGAAGGCCCTGTCGGCGATGACCGGCCGGCGATCCCAGCGCTGGACGGTCATCGCCTGGCCCTGGACGCGCCCCTCGGAGCCGAACAGCGGCTGGGTCGTCACCACGGCGTCCACCGACGTGCCGTCCCGGTGACGCAGAGTGACGACCGTGGAGGGGGCGGCCTCGGTGCCGAGACTCTCCGGGAAACCGGGTGGCGCAGCTCCGACCACCAGGTCGGTCACGGGCCGCCCGACGGTGTCGTCGGCCGTCCAGCCCAGCAGCTGAGACCCGCCCTTGCTCCAGCCGTTCACCTGGCCGTCCGGGTCGACCAGGACGACGGCCGTGGGAGCGTCCTGGGGGTCGGCCATCTCCACGCACCACACCTCCTTCCGGACCGTGATGTCCGCAAAGGACCCGTTTCCAGCGGCTGTTTCCCAGCCTAGATGCACTCCTGCCCTACGGCGTCCCAGCCGGTGCGTCCGGGGTGCGCTTCCCACTCGCACCTCCCGGGGTCGGCCATGACCACCGATCCGAGTCCCGCCCGCAGTCCGAGGTCGCCTGCAACCGATTCTGCGGCTCGGCGATGGTCCGCCGCAGGTCCTGCATGAGGGTGGTGGTGTCGTCTTGCAGGCGTGCATCCGCCGTCTCGGCGGCCTCCGGCTTGTCCCGCAGGACCCGCAAGGTGTCGCGGCCCGGGGCAAGGGGGCGCGGATGTCTGAAGCCTTCGCTTCGCCGACGGCCTTGGCCTGCTCCATCGAGGCATGCAACACCGCGATCTCGGACCCGTCCTGCTGCGCCGCCCGACCCGGGAATGCTTCCCAGAACATCGCCACCCGTGGCGAGACTGTGCGAACGCGGGGGGTGAGTCACCCGTCCCGCCACCCGACAGCGGTGTCTGGACGGACGAGCCAACCCGACGGTCAGTTGGGCGCTGCCTCCGAGGCCCGTCCTTCAGGGCCGGGTCAAGTTGACTGCTGACGGCGATCAGGCTCGGACAGGTAGAGGGGATTGATCTGACGCCAGTAGTCGTGCACGAGGTCTTCGGCCTCCCGCACCGGCCGCTGAGCGCACAGCGCGTCCGTCGGCAAGCCCTGCCCGGCTTGGGCGGCGGTGGGGCCCATACGCCAGGCAGCCCGCAGCGTCGCCCGACGTGCCGCCCGGCGGGACGCGGCGGCGGTCCGTAGGCTGCTGTTTCGGCCCGCCAGGCACCATCGCGCGAGCAGCATCGCTGCCACCGCCGACAACGCGCTGACGGCGTAGATCTCATCACCGGCCACCGGTTCCTCCTGCCGGACGTATGGACCGTGCCGGTTTCCAGTGCCCCCGAATCGCCTTCTCAACGTCACCGCTGGGCTACGAAAACCTCACAGTCGTCGCCGAGTTGTGGTGGATCGAGGCACGCGCGGCCGTTCCGCCCAACTCGGCTTTCGCATTGTCTTGCCCCGCTCCGAACGCGCGTCAAAAGTGCGTGGCGATCCCGAAGGCGCGGTGAAGTCGTGCCATGTCGTGCCGGTCGCGTTGAGTTGGTTCGTAGCCTTGATGGAAGTAGACCTGCTGCTCGGCGGACAAGCACGGGACGGGCATGCCGTGGACGGTGCCCGTGACGAAGCAGGATGAGGGATAGGCGAAGGGACGTTGCGGGTCGGGTGACGCCTGGACCGCTGAGCCGTCGTCATTGAAGACCAGCGGATGAAGATCGATCTCCTGACCGTCCGCAGCCTCCACGACGAATCGGATGGGCCTGAAGTTCAGGCTCTCCACGAAACCTGCCGTGGAGAGGGCCGTCAGCACGGCGGCCTCCTGCTCTTGCCGGTGCATCAAGTCCAGATCGCGATGATCTCGGGTCTGCTCGCCGATCAGAGCGTCGATCCCCCATCCGCCACCGACCCAGACGTCGGTCTCCGCCCGCTGCAAGAGGGTCAGGACGAACAACACGTCATCAGCTGTCATCACTCGACGCAGGCTAGAAGCGTCGGCCTCGGGCGGCGAACGATTTCTTGGCCCTGGGCGAGTGCCGTACGAGCTGACCGGGAGGCCAGGCGGACGGCAGGCCTGGGACGGTGAGCGGCTGAAAGCGGCCCGCTCGTACCTGCGCTCTTGGGGCAGGTCAGTGGCAGTCCTCGAAATCCGCCTGCCCGGAAACGGGCCGCTTGCCTGGTCCTGCCCGAGCGCAGGGTGGCGATCAAACGTGGTCTGAATACCACCAGGCACAGGGGGAGCCGGTGTCTGTCCTCAGGCCGCCGCCAGTTGCGCTGTGAGGAACCCTTCCACGGCCTTCCGCGCGCGGCGGTCGAACTCGGCATAGTGCGCCTCGCGTTCGGCTCCCGCAATCGCGTCGCCGACCAGCAGATTGCCCTCGGAATCGATGCGCTGCGGGCGCTCCTCGGCGTCGGGGAGCAGGGCGACGGAGGAGTAGGAGAAGCCGCAGTAATAGGCGATCCCCTCGCTCAGGTTGGTCTCCAGCACGGCCTGCATTCCCTCTGTGATGGGGTCATCGGAGGTGGCGCCGGCCAGACCCAGCCACAGCATGCGCTTGCCCGCCAGGCGGGGCTTGCTGCGGCCGTAGGCGAATCCGTAGTTCCACACGCGATCGATCCAGCCCTTGAGGAGGGCGGGCACGCTCTGCCAGTACACGGGGAACACGGCGACGACGACGTCGGCCTCGAGAACGCGCTGCATATGAGCCTGGACTTCGTCCGAGTACGGCTTCTCCCGGTTGCCCCAGTCAGGCTGGTCCGCCACGGTCATCCGCGGGTCGAACCCTTCGGCGTGCAGGTCGAGCAGGTCGACGCGGTATCCGGCGCTCTCGAGTTGCGCGGTGGCACGGCGGGCGGTGTGCGCGGTGAGGGAATCGGGCCGATGGTGTGCGACGACCACAAGTGCGGTCCTGGCAGCGCTGCTGCGGTGCGACACGTCTTCTCCTGGCTGGTCTCGGTCAGTTCGACCAGTCCAGTACACCGGTGATCCATTAGACGATCCATAGGGGAAACGCTCTGCTGCATAGGATTTCGTCTACGATGCACCTGTGGACCCTTTGAGTACGCTGCTCAGCGGCATCCGGGCCGAGGGCTCGGTCGTCTGCCACGCCGTACTGGAAGCACCCTGGACCATCCGCTTCGTCGACGGCGCCCCGCTCACGATGGTCAGCGTGCTGCGCGGTGGTGGCAGCCTGCTGCTGCCCGACGGCACCGAACAGGCGGTCGGCGTCGGCGACACGGCCATCGTGCGCGGCCCCGACCCGTTTTACCTCGTGGACCATCCGGCCACCCCCGACCACCCACACGTCGAGTACGAAATCGCATGCTTCACAGGGGATGCCGAATGCACTGCCGAAAACCTCGGCGGCATCCGCTGGGGCGGCGACCCGGACGGAGCAACCGCACTGATCGTGGGCGCATACCGTGCCTCGGGCCATCGCCATGAACGGCTGCTCCGCGCGTTGCCGCCCGTACTCGTGGTCAACGAGGACACGGAGGTCTGCGCCTGGCTGGAGACGGCCGCCGCCGACGCCGCCCTGCGCTCGCCGGGCTCCCAGGCCCTGATGGACCGACTGCTGGACTGGGCCCTGGTCTGCACGCTGCGTACCTGGTTCGACCAGGCAGGTCCGGAAGCCCCCGCCTGGTATCGCAGCCTGGCCGACCCGATTCTCGCCCCCGCTCTCGAAGCCTTCCACGCCCGGCCCTCCAGGCGATGGACGGTAGAGGCGCTCGCGACCGAAGCCGGTGTCTCCCGAGCACTGTTCGCCAAACGCTTCACCCAGGTGATGGGTCGTCCGCCACTGACCTACCTCACCGAATGCCGTATGGACGAGGCCGAGGCACTCCTGTCCGACACCGACTTCTCCATAGCTCAGATCGCCAAGTCCACCGGCTACGCCGACGCCTTCGGCTTCAGCGCCGCCTTCAAACGCCATCGGGGCGTGAGCCCCAGCGCCTTCCGCGCCCGTAACACCCTCTGAAGGGTGGCGCTACGTTCCTTCTCTCTCGGTTGACGCTCGCTCGTTCGTGACACCGGTCGTCGTGCGGCCCAAGTGATCGGCATATTCAACCTGAGATGCGAGGCACGGAGCGAAGCCCTCCCCGAGCGACCCATCTGACGAACAGTGGGCGTTGATCGAGCCGGTGACTCAGGTGCCAACCGTGTCGGGAGGCGCCGGTCGGCACCTCGGATGACGGACGTCGTTGTGCGGAAGTCAGCGGTGTCCCTTCTTCGCGGTGGGGTCTTTCGGTTTCGCTGACTTCTTGGGCGGGTTCTTGTCGTTGGCTTGAGCGGCGCCCGGGAGGGGGCGGTCGTTCTGCGCGCCCTTGCGAGCCGCTGACGTTCCCAGGTTGGCAGTGATCGTCGGATCAGCCGACGGCACTCGGGCCTGGGGGTCGGAAGCAGCCGACGTCGCGGGGTGATGAGCCCCCGGTGGGGGTGTGGCCGACACGGTCGGCTGCCCAGCCGCTGTCTGTGGGCCTTCCGGAGAGGTGGTGGGGGAGGGCTGCTGCAGGGGCGTGGATCCGGGGGAGCCCGCGGCGGATCGGTCGATGCTGTGTCCCTCACCATCCGCTGCGACGACCAGGGTGGCGCCGAGGAGCGCTGTGAGCATGGCCGCACCGGTGGCCAGCAGCGGGCGACGGTTGCGGAGCGGCTTCGGTGCCCGTTGTGCCTGCGTGTCCCCGCGGAAGTCGGCAGCGGTGTCCCTGCAAGTGTCGGCAGCGATCGCCGCGGTTGGCATGAAGGCCTCCGCGGTCAGTGCCGAGAGTGTCTCTGCGCACTGCTCGGCGTCAGGCCGTGCCTTGTCCTCAAGGGCTGTCATGGCATGCAGCAGCTCGGCCAGCTGCGGAGGCACCGAAGGCGGAATGACGGGCGGGCGGTGCAGGCGAGCCACGGCGGCTTCGAGGGGTGTGCCGTTGTATTCGAGTTCGCCCTTCAAGCACTCCAGCAGGACCAGACCGAGGGCGTAGATGTCGGCGGACGGTCCCACTGCCTTGCCCAGCACCTGCTCCGGCGCCAGGTAGGCGGCGGTGCCGAGGAGTGCCCCGGAAGCCGTGTGCCGGGTGGCGCCGATCATCTGTGAGATGCCGAAGTCGGCGAGGCGCGGGGCGTCCGCGGTGTCCAGCAGGACGTTCGACGGTTTGACGTCGCGGTGCACGATGCCCGCCGCGTGTACATGGGCGAGAGCTCCTGCGAGGGCGGTGCCGAGCCGGGCCACATGGGGAGGCTGCATGACCCCTGCCGAGATGCGCTGGGCCAGGGTGGGGCCCTGCACCAGCTCCATCACGAGGAACGGGCGGTCCTGGTGTCGCCCCGCGTCGTAGACAGTGACCAGCCCCGGGTGCTGCAAGCCCGCCAGCAGCACGGCCTCGTCCGCGAAGCGCTGCTCCAGCGCAGGCTCGCCGCCGGGCCGGAAGACCTTGACGGCCACCGGACGCTTGAGGCGCAGATCGATCCCCTGGTACACGTCGGCGGCGCCACCGGAGCCGAGCCTGACTCCCAACCGGTATCGGTCGGCCACGACTTCGGCCGGCGTTCCCAGCGCCGTGGAGAAGTCTGATCGGCGCTCCTTCATAGGTGGTCTCCCGGTGCTGTGCCGCGAGCTGGACGCGGACATGGACGAAGTTTCGTGGCGTGTACCCCCCACGGCTCTGCCCACCCCCGCCGATTCGGCGCCGAGCAGGGCGGATGCGTCAACGGGCTGGACGGCTTCCGTCCATCACGACTCGCCCGCAGGGACGACCGCTCACGGCGTTCGCTGAACAAGGGGGAGCTCGGCAACGCCTCAGTCGGCCGTCCTGACATCGACGCCGCTTTATGGCTGCCGCGGGCTGGCAGTTGCCCGTCCGGCAGAGTCGATGGCGTGTGCGGCTGCCCGACCGTAGAGGATCATGTTGGGCCTCTGCGGGGCGGTGGATTGCGGCCAGGCTCAGCGGCTCCGGGTGGCGGGGCCACGGGAACCGGGCTGGTGGCGCTCGAAGTAGTCCGCGAGGTGCGGGGCGATGGCGGGGACCTCCACGGGAGTGCCGCCCGAACGCAGCGACGTGGTAGCGGCGATGCCGGTCGCGACGGCTTCGCGGGCGGCGACGGGCGACGTGTCGGTTACGCCGCCGTACGCGACGAAATGCAGGAACTCGTCGACGAGGGCTTGATCCGCGCCTCCGTGCGAGCCGCCGGCTGTTTCGGCGGGGGGCAGGGTGAGATCTGCCTCGGGGCGGTAGCCGGACCGCCGCCGGTTCCACACCTTGATCACCGGGGCGTCGCCTTCGAGGCCGTCGCCGAGGTTCTCGATCCGGCCCTCGTCGCCGATGACGGTGTAGTTGCGCCAGTAGTCGGGGGTGAAGTGACATTGCTGGTAGCTCGTGAGCACCCCGTTGTCGAGGCGAGCAAGCACCATGCTGATGTCCTCCACGTCGATGACGGGGTTGAGATCGCGTAGTGCGGACGGCGGCCAGACACCCTCGTCGAACCAGTCCTGTACCCGCGCCGAACCCTGCGGCTGGGTACGGCGGTTCGGATTGGCACCGTAGACGGACAGGTCGCCCAGTGCGGTCACCGTGCGGGCGCTGCCGCCCGCCAGCCAGTGGATCGCGTCGAGGTCGTGTGCGCCCTTCTGGAGCAACAGGCTGGTGGTCCGGGCTCGTTCGGCGTGCCAGTCCTTGAAGTAGTAGTCGCCGCCATGGCCGACGAAGTGTCGGCACCACACGGCCCGTACGGTGCCGATCGCCCCCTCCTCGACGAGCCTGCGCATGGTGCGCAGAGCCGGCAGATGGCGGAGGTTGTGTCCGACGTACAGCCGTGTGCCGGTGCGGGCCGCGGTGGCCAGGATCCGGTCGCAGTCGTCGAGGTCGATGGCCAGAGGCTTTTCGACAAAGACAGCGACTCCCGCTTCGAGGAAGTAGAGGGCCGGAGCGGTGTGGATGTCGTCGGGGGTGAGGACGAAAACGGCGTGCAGATCGTCCGCGAGCATGTCCTCGTAGTGCCCGTGGATGTGGACGCCGCGCCCGAAGATCCTCCGGGCGTCGGCGCGGCCACGCTCGGACGTATCGGCGCAGGAGACCACGCGGGCTCGACCGGGGCGCTGTGCCCGGACGGCGAGCGCGGCCCGTTGGCCTGTGCCGACGACACCGACGCGCAGCTCCGGTTCGGCCGGATGACTGGTCAAGGAACACCCCTTCATCGGAGACGGGGAGACACGGCCGACGCTGTTGCCTGGGCACCGGTAGCCGTTGGCCGGTGGGAGGGTCGGCCGCCGTAGCAGGGGCATTGTGACAACGCAGCCGGCCAGGGCGCGGCAGACATGCAGCATGATGCGCTCCATGCGCCAACGCGGCCTGAGGTCGACGGCGACAGCAAGACCATAGATGCTCGATCATGCAGTATCAACGCCCAAATTGAGCATCTTCAAGCATTCCGGGTGACCTCGGTGGCGCGTCCACGTCCGGCGGCGGTGGGATCATCCGGCGGGTCGAAGTCCGCGGCAGTGCGGCCGAGTTGAGAGTCGTGGGTGCCCGCGCAGTGGTCGCGTCTTCGGTCCACACAGGGTCCGCGGCCATAGCCCCGCAGGGAGTGCGGTGGTTCTTTCGCCAACCTCCGCCATGTGCCATCCCACGCGGCTAAGGTGACCGTTCAGACCTGCGCCTCTGCACCGGCCCCCGTTATCTTCTTGGCGGTCCTGCAAGAGGGCTGCTGGCCTCCGGGCCCGGCATGACTGGTCCCCCCTGTCGAAACGATGACCTGGGGGGT
>NZ_JBHUXV010000198.1:0-11563 GCF_042669125.1 Streptomyces sp. NPDC057253
CCCGTGCCCCGCCGCCGGAAGCCGCCTGCCGTGCCGTCACCGCGTCAGGACACGTTCCAGGTGAGGCTGTTCGCGCTCGCTCCGGTGACCTCCTGGTCCACCGCCGCGCCCTGGGCCGTCGACCCGGCCACACCGAGGTTCAGACCGCTGCCCACGTTGACGAGCATGTAGCTGCTGCCGGAGTAGCTGCCGACCAGGTCGATCGCCCACTGCTGGTTGGTGCCGCCGTTGCAGGTCCACTGCTGCAGCTGCACCCCGCTGCTCTTCGACTGGTCCGGCACGTCCAGGCACAGCCCGCTGTTGACGTTGGTCAGCGTGTAGATGTTGTCGGCCACCCTGGCGAGGTTCCACTTCTGGTTGGCTCCGCCGGTGGACGGCCACTGGATGACGGGACCGCCGTTGGACTTCGAGGCCCCGGAAGCGTCCATCAGCAGTGAACTGCCCGCGTCGGTGAGGGTGTGGACGCCGGCGCCGGGTATGCCGCTGCCCGGCGACCAGGTTCCGGCGGCTGCGTCGAGCGACCAGGTGGGGTACTGGCCGAGGTTCACCGTCGTCCCCCGGATGGTCAGCGGGAGCCAGATCAGCTGGGAGGTGCCGAGGTCACCGGTGTTCCAGCGGTCGCCCGCGTACAGGTAGGTCGTGCCCGCCGTGCCCTGCACGGTGATGATGTTCGCCGTCTGGCTGTTGTACGTGTTGGTGCCGGGCGCGGCGAGCGTCCGGAAGGACGACCACGGGCCGGCCGGGGAGGTGGCGGTGGCGTAGACGTTGTCGTTGGTGGCCCATCCGCTCAGGTGCGAGCCGAACAGGTAGTAGGTGCCGCCCACCTTCACCATGGCCGGCGCCTCGTAGTCGCCGATCAGCGCCACCGAGCCGGTCACGGAGAGGTAGTCGGCGGACAGCCTGTCGATGCGCAGTCCGTTGGCCCGGTCCTCGCTGAGCAGGTAGGCGCTGCCGTCGGTGTCCTGGAACAGCCCGAGGTCCCGGCTCTGGAAGCCCAGCGGACGGAAGCTGCCCTGGTAGCTGTACGGCCCGCAGGGGGTGCTGCTGGTCGCCACCCCGACCTTGGCGTCGGCGTAGTTGGTGCTGTCGATGTGCATGTACATCACATAGGTGCCGGTCGATGCGTTGTAGATGACCTTGGGCCGCTCCACGATGCGGTTGGGGCCGAGGTCACCGCCGCTCTGCTTGGCCAGGGCCACCCCCTGGTACGTCCAGTCGGACAGGTTGGTCGAGGTGTAGCAGGGGATGTCCTGGAAGGAGGTGTTCCCGGAGTTCTCCCCGGTCTTGTCCTCCCCGAAGCCGTACCAGGTGCTGCCGACCTTGACGATGCCGAGACCGTGCAGCTGGAGGGTGTTCCCGTTCTGGTCGGTCCTGGCGGCGCCCAGGGTGAAGGACACGGAGGCCGCGTTCGCCTGGGCGGCGGGCAGCAGCAGTGCCGTGAGGGAGGCGAGCAGGGTGAGGATCGCGGCCGAAACGGCCCGCCACCGGCGGGTCGGGCGTCCGGGACGCGGTGTTCTGGGGGACATGGGCGTACCTCTCCTTTGAGGACGGTGCGCCGCGAGGGAACGCGGCGGGGGAGTCGAGCGGTGTGGGGGGCCGGCCCAGGGACGGGGAGGAGGTCCCGAGGGGGGATCCGGGAAGGCGGCGGCCTGGGGAATCGGCCGGCCGTGTCTCCTCCCGCGTCCCTGGGCCGGAGTCATGGGGACGTCGGGCTGTGCGGCGGATGCCGTGCCGGACAGCCCGGCCGACGGGGGCGGTGACCCCCGCCGGCGACGGGGCGGTGGTCAGCCGCGGGTCCACCTCTGGTTCGCCTGACCGTTGCAGTCGTAGAGCGCGACGGGTGAACCGTCGGCGGTGGCCTCGTTGCTCACGTCGATGCAGCGCCCCGACTGCAGACCGGCGATCGCCCCGCTCTCGGTGAGCGTCCACTTCTGGTTGGCGCCGCCGTTGCAGGTGTAGATGCCGACCTTGGTGCCGTTGGCCGTGCCCTGGCCGTAGGCTTCCAGGCACTTGTTGCCGTACCCGCGCAGCTCACCCGTGCCGGTCATGGTCCAGTTCTGGTTGGCGGCGCCGTTGCAGCCGTAGATGATGACCTGGGTGCCGTCGGTGGTGGAGGCCCCGGGGTCGTCGAGGCACTTGCCGGACTGGGCGCTCTTCAACGTGCTGGTGCTGGTCCTTCCGCCGCTGCCGGGGTTGCCGGAGCTCTTCAGCTGGAAGGTGGTCACGCTGCGGGCGGGCAGCGACGCGCTGAGGACCGAGCCGCTGACGGCCGGGTCGGAGACGCTCGCCAGGTTTTCGGTGTCGCTGGTGCGGTGGGTGCCGGTGGGGGTGAGCGTGCCGCTGTTCGTGTCGAGGGACAGGTCGGTGGCCGAGCCGTTGGTGTTGGTCGCCACGACGGTCCAGGCGCCGTTCTGCCAGAAGGCCATGGCCTGGACGCCGGACGGGGCGCCGGATATCTCGTAGCGGACCGCGCCCGGCCGGACGTATCTGCTGTACTGCCCGAGGACGTAATAGCGCTTGGTCATGTACAGCGACTGGTTGCCGTCGGTGGCGTACTCGGGGTCGTAGTAGATGAGGCCGTCGTTCCAGCCCGTGCCGTTGATCCTGGTGGCGCAGGACGGGTCGGTGCCGACGTCGCAGCCGATCACGTTGGACAGGGCCGTCCACCACTGGAAGGAGCTGTCGTTGCCCAGGGCGAAGTCGCGGTAGATGTAGTTCGCGACGGTCAGGCCACCGCCGATGGTCGGGTCGTACTGCTGGGTGAAGGCATTGGCGCCGGTCCGTTCGCAGCAGACCTCGGTCGACCACAGGGGCTTGTTGTACGTCTTGCCGAACGCGGCGAGACCGCGCAGCGCGGCGTCGCCCGGGAAGTCGTAGATGTGGTGGGCGAACGCGGTCACATAGCCGGCCGCGGCGGAGTCGGACAGCCAGGTGGGGGCCTCCTGGAGCAGCTGGCTGGTCCTGCTGCTCTCGTCGGCGATGATGCCGGTCCTCAGCGAGCGGGCGGCGAAGGTGGAGCCGATCGCCTTGATGACGGCGGCGCGCTGCGAGGTGGGCACGATCATGCCCTCCTGCTCGCAGTTGGGCTGGCTGTTGTCCGGCTCGTTCATCGGGCTGAGGTAGTCCAGGTTCACGCCCTTGGACGCCCAGTGCGCGGTGACGTCCGCGAGATACGTGGCGAACGGCTGCTCGTCGCCGGAGACCAGGCTGCCGGCGCAGCTCTTGCCGTTGGTGGTCCACTGCGCCGGGGCGCTGTTGACGAAGCCGATGAGGTGCGGCACGCCGTGGTCGGAGGCCGACTGCAGGAAGTAGCTGCCGCCCGGGTCGCGGGTCCAGTCGTAGGTGCCCGGCGAGGTCATCAGGGACTGCGGGGCGCGCTCGGGGTAGTGGACCACGCCGACGCTGTTGCCGCCGATGTTGTAGCGGTAGATGCTCAGGTTCAGGCCGGACGTGCCGAACAGCAGGTCGCCGACCTGGCTCTTGACCGTCGACGAGTAGTTGTTGAGGTCGTTGACCCACCAGGCTCCCGAGGCGCCGAACCCGTCGACCGTCTGGGCCTGCGTGGTGACCAGGGCGGGTGCGGGGGTGGCCGCGTGCGCCTCGGTGGCGAGCGGGACGGCGGCGACGGCGGGCAGCAGCAGTGCCGCGAGTCCGCCCACCAGGGTCTTGAACGGGCCGGTGGCGGTGCGCCACCGGGTCTTCCGGCGACGGTGCGCCGTGGTGTCGTGCATCGGTATCACCTCTCCGTGCGGTTCCCGGCGTTCGTGCCGGAGTCGGGGTGGGGCGGATACGGGGATCAGTCGGCTCAGGGGGCGAGGGCGATCCTGAGGGTGCTCCAGGAGAGGGGCGGCAGCAGGGCGGTGAGCCTGCCGTCCGCCACCCGGGTCCCGGTCACCTGGGACGGGGTGACGCGGTCCTGCTGCCGCAGGGTGTTCGCGGCATGGCGGTCGGGGTCGGACAGCGTGGTGTGCAGTACGGGCCCGGCCGGGCCGAACGCCCGGAGATCCGCGGTGAGTTCGAGCGGACGGGTGGTGTCGCGGTTGACGGCGAAGACCGTCAGCGTCCCGTCCTCGTCCTGGACGGCGGTGGCGTGCAGCAGCAGGACCCGGCCGTGCAGGGCGGTGTCGTGGCCGGGGCTGTCCACGTCGAGTCGCAGCACCTGGCCGCGGCCGTTGCAGGCCGCCTCGGCGAAGGGGTAGAAGGTGGTCTGCCGCCAGGCCGGGCCGCCCGGCTCCGTCATGATCGGGGCGATCACGTTGACCAGCTGGGCGAGGCACGCGGCGGTGACCCGGTCGCAGTGCCGCAGCAGGGTGATCAGCAGGCTGCCGACGACGACGGCGTCCGTGACGGAGTAGACGTCCTCCAGCTGACGGGGGGCCACACTCCAGTCCGGGGCGTCGGCATCGTTGTTGAAGGGACGGCTCTGGTACCAGACGTTCCACTCGTCGAAGGACAGGTTGATCCGCTTGGCGGAGTGCCGTTTGGCCCGGATGTGGTCCGCGGTGGCGACCACCCCGTCGATGAACTCCTCCATGTCGGCGGCCGAGGCGAGGAAGCTGTCGACATCCCCGTCCTTCTCCTCGTAGTAGGCGTGGCAGGAGACGAAGTCGACGACGTCGTAGGCGTGTTCCAGGACCGTCGCCTCCCAGGAACCGAAGGTCGGCATGGCACGGCTGGAGCTTCCGCAGGCGACCAGTTCGAGACCGGGGTCCAGGTCCCGCATGGCCTTGGCGGTGACGGCGGCGAGTCGGCCGTACTCCTCGGCGGTCTTGTGGCCGGTCTGCCAGGGGCCGTCCATCTCGTTGCCCAGGCACCACAGCCGGATGTTGTGCGGTTTGTCGACGCCGTGCGAACGGCGCAGCTCCGACCAGGCGGTCCCGCCCGGGTGGTTGGTGTACTCCAGCAGGTCGAGTGCCTCCTGCAGGCCGCGCGTACCGAGGTTGACGGCCTGCATCGGCTCGACCCATGCCTTGCCGGCGAAGCGCATGAACTCGTTCAGCCCGAACTGGTTGGTCTCGACGGCCCGCCAGGCCGCGTCGAGGCGACGGGGCCGGTGTTCGGCGGGGCCGACCCCGTCCTCCCAGCGGTACCCGGAGACGAAGTTGCCGCCCGGGTAGCGGACCATCGTGACGCCGAGTTCCCGGATGAGGGCCAGGACGTCGGTGCGCAGTCCGTCCTCGTCGGCGGCGGGGTGGCCCGGCTCGAAGACGCCCGTGTGGACGCAGCGGCCGAGATGCTCGACGAAGGAGCCGAACAGGCGCGGGTTCACCTCGCCCACGGTGAAGCGGGGGTCGAGGTGGACGGCCCCTGCGAGCGGGGTGTCGCCTTCGGGGTCGGTCATGGGGGTCCCTCCCGGGGGTCGGTGCGAACAGGGGGCGGTACGGAAAGAGGGAGTACGGAAAGAGGGAGTACGGACAGAGGGCCGGCCGTCGGACAGGGGCGTGCGGTCGCCGGACCGGGGAGGGTCAGCCCTTGACGCCGGTGTGCGCGACGCCTTCCACCAGGTAGCGCTGGAGGAAGAGGAAGACGAACACGAGCGGCAGGATGGACACGGTGGCCGCGAGGAACAGCTCGTGGATGTTGATGGTCTGCGCGGTGGTGAAGGTGGACAGGGCGACCTGCACGGTCCAGCTCGACTGGTCCTGTCCGATGACCAGGGGCCACAGGAAGGCGTTCCAGTTGGTGACGAAGGTGATCACCGCGATCGCCGCGAAGAAGCCGCGCGAGTTGGGGACGACGATCCGCCAGTACACCCGCCAGGGGCCGAGACCGTCGAGCTGGGCGGCCTCCTCCAGTTCCTTGGGGAAGCCGAGGAAGTACTGCCGGAACAGGAAGGCGGTGAAACCGCTGAACAGTCCGGGCACGATCAGGCCACGCAGGGTGGAGACCCAGCCCAGCGACGACACCAGCACGAAGCTGGGGATGAAGGTGACCGCGCTGGGGATCATGAGGGTGGCCAGCACCGCGTAGAAGATCTTGTTCGCGTGCCGGTAGGGGATACGGGCCAGGGCGTAGCCGCCCAGCGAGCAGATCAGCAGCTGACCGCTCGTGCCGACCACCCCGACGACCAGGGAGTTGTAGATGCTGTGCGCCATGGGCACGGCGGGGTCGTCGAACAGTTCGGAGATGTTCTCCCAGTGCAGGGTCGTCGGGAAGAACGTCCAGTGCGCCCCGGTGAGGTCGGCGTCGGTGGCCAGGCTGTTGCGGACCAGCAGGTAGAAGGGGACCAGGAAGAGCACGGCCGCGACGCTCGCGGCGACGTAGACGCCGACGGTGCCGGCCCGGCCGCGGCGGGCGCGCGGACGGCGGTGAAGGGCGCCGGTGGAGGAGGTGGCCATCAGCTTTCCGCCTTTCCGAAGCCGAGGATCCTGCCCTGTACGAGCGTCACGATCGTGATGAGTGCCGACAGCACCAGCGCTCCCGCGCTGCCGTGACCGAAGTCCTGCCCCTGACCGAGGGCCGTGTAGTAGAGGTAGACCAACGGGGGCCGGGCGTACGGCGTGTTGGGCAGCAGGTTGTAGAACTCGTCGAACGCCTGGTAGGCGGCGATGAGCAGGAGGAGCAGCACGGCGACGGAGGTGGTCCGCAGCTGCGGCAGGGTGATGTGGCGGAATGTCTGCCAGCCCGGCCGGGCGCCGTCCGTCCAGGCCGCCTCGTACAGCTCCCTGGGGATCTCCTGGAGGGCTGCCAGGAAGAGGATCATGTAGAAGCCCAGTTGCAGCCAGAGCCGCACGGTGACCAGCACCATCCAGTACCAGGGCGGGGAGACCGTGCCGATCCAGGCGACCGGGTCGATCCCGAACCAGCCGAGCACGGTGTTGGCGAGTCCGAAGCGCACACCGTTGAAGATCGACAGTTTCCAGATCATCGAGGCCACCACGTAGGAACACGCGGTGGGGATGAAGAACACCGAGCGGAAGAAGGCCCGGGCGACGCGGATCCGGTGCACCAGCAGGGCGAGTGCCAGGGCCAGGACGTAGGTGAGCGGTACGACGATCACGGCGAAGACCGTGAAGGTCCACAGGCTGTCGGTGAACGGTCCTTGGGTCAGGATGTCCACGTAGTTCGCCAGGCCCACGAACTTGGTCGGGGTGACCGTGTTCTGCGCCTGGAACAGGCTCAGGTACAGGCTCCAGCCGACCGGCACGTAGACGAAGATGCCGAGTCCGGCCAGGAAGGGACCGGCGAAGAGCCAGAAGGTGCGGGCGCTGCCGCGCCGTACGCGTTTGCCGCCTCCGACCCGTGGCGTGGGGGAAGGGGGCACGGTGGCGCCCTTGCGGGCGCCACTCGTGGTGATCGATGCCATGGCCGCCCCGGCTCCTCAGACGATCTTCTTGAGCTCGGCCTCGACCCGGGTGCGTGCCTTGGCGACCTCGGACTCGGGGTTCTTGCCGCTGACCACCGCGTTGGTGAACATGTCCTGGGAGATCGTCACCATGGCCTGGGTCCAGTACGGGTCGTCGTAGTGCCCGTCGGTGCCGAACAACTGCACCGCCTCGGCGGCGGTGCCGCTCTGCAGCTTGGTGGCCTTCGCCGCCAGGCTCTTGCGCGGCGGGACGTGGAAGCCGTACGAGAGGCACCAGTCCTCCTGGTACTTCGTCTGCTCGATCCACAGCCACTTGACGAACGCCTTGGCCGCGTCGACGTCCTTTGCCTTGGCACTGACGTACGTGGACCAGCCGCCGTTGTAGACCACCTGCTTGCCGGCGCTTCCGACGGCGGGCAGCGGGACGATGCCGAAGTCGTCGCCCAGCGCCTTCTGGATGCCGGGCATCGCCCACAGGCCGCACCACTGCATCGCGGTCAGGCCCTGGGTGAACGCGGACGGGTCGAACCAGTCGGTGGGGGCGCCGAGCAGCAGGGTCTTGCTGGAGTACAGCTCGCGCATGTTCTTCAGAGCCGCGACGGTCGCCGGGGTGTCGAAGGCCACCTTGTGGTCGGGGGTGAGCAGTTCACCGCCGGAGGCCCAGATCAGCGGGCTGGCCCAGGCGTCGCTGCCGGCCTTCAGCCCGAGGTAGATGCCCTTGGTCCCGCCCTTGCTGAGTTTGTGGGACGCCTCGATCAGTTCGTCGAAGGTCTTCGGCGGTTCGACGCCTGCCTTCTCCAGCAGGCTCTTGCGGTAGTACAGGAACTGCGGGTCGTCGATCATGCGGATGCCGTAGACCTTGCCGTCGACCGAGTTGGCGGTGAGGTCCTTGTCCGAGAAGTCGGACTTCACGTCCGCGATGACGTCGTCCAGCGGCACTATCTGCCCCGACTTCGCCATCTGTACGTCGGGGTGGAACTCGAAGACGTCGGGGCCGCTGCTGGAGACCAGGCCACTGGCGAGCTTCGAGGGGTAGTCGCCCGGGATCCACTGCACCGAGACGTCCGCCTTGGTGTACGCCTTCGCGTACCGCAGCGCGGCCTGCTGGGTGCCCGCCTCGCCGTACTGGTGGTACCACTGGCTCAGCGAGGTGCCACCGCCGCCCGAACCACCGGAACGACCGGTGTTCGAACCGCACGCGGACAGCGCACCGGCGGCGGCGAGGGCGCCGGAGGCTCGCAGGAAGTTTCTGCGTCCGAGGGATCTGGCGCCTTCCGCGCTGCGCTCAAGGGACATGACCGAACCTCATTTCATCGACGGCGGACGGGCGTGGGCATGGCAATGCCCCACACCCGTAAGGGTGTTGACCCACCGAGGCACAGACCGGGGCGGGATACGGGTCGGGCAGACGTGTGATGTCTGGTGTCGCGAAGATTTCAGAGGGGTTAAGCGAGAGGCAGGTTATGAGCGCAACGCCCCTTCGTCAACAAGTCAGAAAAAGTCTCTACCGACTGAATACCTCGGATGTCTCGCGGCGTTACGATGAGGCCTCCCAGTCCACGGCCAACATCGGGCGGTCTCGTTGAAGCGCACGTACCAGGACATCCGGCGGGCCAACCGGTTCGCCGTGATGCGGCACGTCATCGCTTCGGCGCCCGTCGCGAGACGTGATGTCGCCACCGCCGTCGGCCTGTCCGTGGCGACCACCGCGGACATCGTCAGCGAGTTGCTGGAGCTCCGGCTCGTCGCCGAGGTCGGCCAGCAGGCCTCGGGCGGGGGTCGTCCCCGAAACCTTCTCGCCCCGAATCCGGACGGCCCGCGGTTCATCGGTGTCGACATCGCCGAGACCTACGTCCACGTCGAGCTCTTCGACCCGGCTCTGCGGGCGCTGGCCCGGGCCGAGGAGGATCTGCACCCGCACGACAACCCGCCCGGGTATGTCCTGGAGCGCATACTCTCCGGAGTCGCCACCGTGACCGCCGAGTCCGGGGTGCCGCTCGACGGGCTCCTCGGCATCGGTGTGAGCATTCCCGGCCAGGTGCGGCCGGACGGCAGGGCGTCCGTCTTCGCGTCCAACTGGACGTGGCGGGACGTGCCGCTGCGCGACCTGCTCGCCGAGCGCATCCCGATCCCGGTCCATCTGGACAACCCGCTGCGCGCCAGCACCGTCGCCGAACTGTGGTTCGGTGCGGCGCGAGGGCGGGAGAACGTCGCCGTTCTCACCATGGGCACCGGCGTCGGGGCGGGCCTGGCGGTGGGCGGCACGATCTATCACGGGGCGACCAACACGGCCGGTGAGTGGGGGCACACCAATCTCGTGATCGACGGTCGGCTGTGCCGTCGAGGCTGTGTCGGGTGCGTGGAGGCCTATGTGGGTGCGCCCGGAATCATGCGGCAGCTGGAGGAGGTGGCCCCCGGCAGCCCCCTGCTCCACCCCGACGACCAGACCGCCACCATCAACGCGCTGGCCGCTGCCCTGGCGGAGGGTGATCCTGTCGCCGAACGGGCGATCGCCGTCACGGCCCGGTACCTCGGGATCGCGCTCGCCAATCTGATCAACCTCTTCAATCCCCAGGTCGTCGTCCTCACCGGATGGGTGGCCGACAGGCTGGGCGCACAGCTCGTCGAACGCGCGCGCCCCACAATGGCCGCGCATGCCCTGGGCGAGGCCTGGGCGGGCGTCGAGATCGCGCTGTGCCCCCTCGACCGCAATCCGGTGAGCCTGGGTGCGGCCACCGTGGTGATGGAGGGCTTTCTCTCGGAGGTCGCCACCAGCGGCCGCTCCTGAGCGGGGCGGCTGTCCCGGGGTGTGGTGGGGCCGCCCGGCCTCGTCCGCGGCCGCCGCGTCCGTGCGGCCTTCCGACGCGGTCCGTGTGAGCCCTCCGTGTTTCTGCGGTGTTGACCCGGGTGGATGCGGCCCTTATTGTTTGAAGCCAAACGATGTACGACGTGGTCTCGTCTCCCAACGCGACGGCCGCCCCCGTCCGTGGGCCGTGGACGGCCGTGACCTGGGCGGGGGCTGTCGACGGCATGACCCCACGGCTCAGCGGCCGCGGGGCATCACGCTGTAAGGAATCCGACATGAGCGCAGTCCGTGGCTACTTCCACCCCAAGACGGCGACGGGTTCGTCGTCGCTGATTCCGTCACCGCCGTGGCGGTACTCCGGTGATCTGCTGACCGTCGAGTACCGGACCGATCCGGCGAGGGTGCGTGAACTGCTGCCCGAGCCGCTTGAGTTGGCGCACGAGGACCCCGGCGCGGTGGCGCTGATCTGGGCCGACTGGCAGTCCTGCTCGGGCTCGGGGGAGGAGCTCCTCGATCCCGTGCTCGCGCAGTATAGGGAGGCCTTCGCGGTCGTCCGGTGCACGTACCGGGGGCAGACCTACACGCGGTGCGTGTACATCTGGGTCGACAAGGACTTCGCGATCGCGCGGGGGCTGCACCAGGGGTATCCGAAGAAGCTCGGCTCCATCCATCAGACGCGGCCGCATCCCTACGGGCCCGCTCCGCGGATCGAGGCCGGGGCTCGCTTCGGCGCCACCCTCGCCGCCGCCGACCGGCGCCTGGCCCAGACGGTGGTGACCCTGCGGGAGCCGTCGGAGACGAACGGATTCGTCAACTCCCACCCCATGGCCCACCATCGCTGGCTGCCCTCGATCGAAAAGGGCAAGGGCCTGGCACTCGACGAGCTGATCGAGTCCGGGGCGGCCTCCTTCGAGGGCGGGCAACCGTGGGTCGGTGACGCCGAGTTGGAGCTGTTCGAAGCGCCGACCGAGGAGTTGGCCCGGTTGGAGATCCGGGAGCCGATCGCGGCGTACTACCGGCAGGTCGGGGTGGTCTGGGACGGCGGCCGGCTCCTGGAGTCCGGAACGTCCGGAGCGAGTGCCGAGTGAGGTCCGTGAGCGGCCAAGGGGCCGTCGGTCCGTGAGCGGCCACGGATCCGTCGTGGCTGGTCGCGCCCGCGCGGCGGTAGCCGCACATTCGACACTGCCCCGCGCCCCCAGGTGAGTCACCCCCTTCCTTGCTGAATTGGAGCCCTTCTCATGGCCGACAAGATCTCGATCGGCGGTGTCTCCGTCGACACCCGGCACTGGATCGGCGGCGAGCGCGTCGCGTCCGCCGACACGTTCCCCGACATCTCACCGATCGACGCGAGCGTCCTCGGGGAGATCCACCGTGGAACCCCGGTGGAGGCGGCGGCGGCCGTGGCCGCCGCCCAGGCCGCCTTCCCGGCCTGGGCCGCCACCCCCCGCGCC
>NZ_JBHUXV010000199.1:0-11446 GCF_042669125.1 Streptomyces sp. NPDC057253
GGCCCGCTCCGTTCGTGCTGTCTCACCACGTGGCACGCACCTGGCGGATGATCCGCCGGCGCAACCGCACCCTGCGGCTGCCGTCGCGCATGAGGCTCAGTCGGTCCAACTCCCAGTGTCCGTACTCGGCATGGTCCGTCAGCAGGCGTGTGGCGTCCTTGCGGGAGACCCCGCGCGGTACGTACACGTCGACAAATTCGTATTCCGGCATCGCATCTATTGTGCGGGCCGGGGCCCGGTACGGATAGCGTCTGCACTATGTCTGATGCTGTGCAGCCCACCGCTGCCGAGGTACGTGCCGCCGCCGAGGCGGTCAAGACCGCGCTCGACCGCCACCTGGCCGCGGTGGAAAAGAGGTCGGGAGAGGACGACCCGGCCGTCTACGAGGCCTTCAACGAACTGGCCGCGGCCGCCGAGGTGTACGACGAGCTGCTCTACGACCGCTATGACGAGGTCACCCCCTTCGAGATCCCCGGCGCGGACGACGCTCCGCCCTACACCGGCCCCGAGGAGCCGAACGCGCTCAGTGTGCTGATCCGCCGTGACTACTCGGTGGCGGAGCCGCAGCGGCTGCTGGCGCAGGCGCAGCGGGTCGAGGCCGCCGACGAGGGGCTCGGCACGGAGGCCGCGGGCACCGTGCACGGCGCCCTGGGCGTGCTCTTCGGGGAGTTCGAGCCCGACGAGATCGCCTCCCGGCACAAGGAGTTCGGCCTGGAGGAGGGCGATTCCACGCTGTGGGTGACCGCGGCGGACGAACCGGCCGAGCCGGGGGAGTGGCTGGAGGCGCCGTTCGAGCAGGTGGACGTGGAGCGGGTGGTGTGCCGCTTCGACGTCAGCGCGGTGTTCGACGACGACGATGACGACCTGGCCGACGGGGTGGATCTTGAGGACGAGGATCTGGAGCCGTTGGACCTGGATCAACGCTGAGGCCTTGTGACGGCGGCCCCGGAGTTCCGCTCTCCGGGGCTGCTCTTATGCTGTCCGTCCGGTGCCGGTGCCCTTCGGGGGTGCGTCAGGTGGCGGTCGGTGTGGCCAGCAGGGTGGGGAGGCGGGTCGTGCGGGGCTTGGGCGGGATCTCGGCCACCGCTCTGGCCAGGGCCTGGTCCGCGCCCTGGACCACGGAGAGGTGGCGGGCCGCCCTGCCGAACGCGGTGTAGACCCAGGGGCGGGTCAGGGCCTGGGTGGCGTCACCCGGCAGGACCGCCACCACCGCCGGCCAGCGGCCACCGACCGCCTGGTGTGCGGTCAGCGCCCAGCCGTGCCGCACGGACTGCTCCACCCGCTCCTTCGGTACGACCACGTCCTCGCCGCCGCAGCTCAGGTGCAGGCCGTCCGCGTCGGCCTTCACCACGTGGCCCGGGATCGTACGGCCCGGGGTGGGGGAGTAGGCGACGCGGTCGCCCGGGTCGAATCCGCCGAAGCGGCCGGGACCGGGGTTCAGGCGCTCCTTCAGGGCCGCGTTGAGCACGCGGGTGCCCGCGGCGCCGCCGTGGCCCGGTGTGATCACCTGGGTCTGCTCGGCGGGCACGCCGATCGCCCGTGGCACCGAGTCGGCGACCAGCTGCACGGTCCGGTGCACGGCCTCGCCCGCGTCCCGCACCGGCACGATCACGATCTCCTTGCCGGGGGCCTCGACCTTGTTCAGCTCTCCGATGCCGATCCCGGAGACCAGCTCGCCCAGCGGTCCGGGGTCGGGGGTGCGCGAGGCGACCTGCGGACAGATCCGGGCGGCGAGGAGATCCGCGAAGACCCGCCCGGGGCCCGCCGACCACAACACCGCCGGATCCCCGGCCAGCACCAGCCGCGCCCCGTCCGGCAACGACTCCACGAGCAGCGCGGCCGTCTCGACGTCCAGCTGGGGCGCGTCGAGCACGACGAGCACATCGAGATCGAACGCCCCGTCACCGTCCCGCCCGGGCCCTTCGACACCGGAGAGGAGGCCGGCGACGGTGGTGACGGGGTGGGTGGGGGCGTCGGCGCCGGGGTGGTCGCGGTCGGGCCCTGTCTCCGGGGTGTCTTCGGGGTGTGCGGCCCCGGGCGAGGCGGCACCTTCCCGGCCGGCCCGGAGCAGTGTGCTGAAGCGGTCGCGGCCCAGGGGGCTGTGGGTGGCCGCCCAGGCCCGCAGGCCCAGGGTCCGCGCCGCCTCCAGCAGGGCCGCCGGTTCGGCCACGGACGCCTCGCCGCCGGTGTGCAGGACCAGACCGTGGGTCGCGGTCGCGCGGATCAGCTCGGCGGCGGAGCCCTTGGCCGACGCGGCCGCGCGCTCCCAGTCCTCGGCCGAACCGTCCTCCTTGGGCACGGAGTTGATCAGCCGGGCCAGGCCGTCAGCGAGGCTCTCCTCCGCGAGGGCGCAGCGCTCCAGACCGACCAGGATCCGCACCGGCCGCTCCGCGCCCTCCTCGTCGCCCTCGGCAGGCTCCGCGGCGGTCGGGTCGAGAGCGTCCTGGAAGACCAGGGCCTCCGCCTCGGCGATCGTGCTCTGTACGGCCGCGTCGGTGTCCGGCACGCCCCGCTGGGCCAGCGCTGCGGTGAGCGCGGGCATCTCCAGCGCGGTGTGCCCGGCGAGTGCCGCCTGCTCCAGGAGCCAGACGGTGACCGCCCGCCCCCGCCGCTCGTCGTCCGGCGCGCACTCGGCGCCCAGCAGGGCCCGCGCGAACCCGTCGGCCTGCTCGGGCCGTACCCCGGCGACCCGCAGCAACTGCCATGGATCGGCCCGCAGCTCGTCGTCCGCCCCTTCCCCGAGCACCGCGGCCACCTGGGGCGCGAGCCCCTCCGGCGCACCGCCCGCGGCCAGCACCCGCCGGACGGCCTCGACGACCTCCGGCCCGGGCCCGGCGGGGGAACCGCCGCCGCCGGGAGCAGCGACCACGCCGACCTCGACCCCAGCGCGGGCACGGTCCGCCGGTGCCGACACCGGCCGCGGCCGCGCCGCCTCCTGCGCCGGCCGACGCGGTGGCTCGGGCTCGCTGAACACGGCGGCCGCGGGCTTCGCCCCGCTCTCCACGGCCCGTACGGCGGCGAGGAGATCGGCGGCCTTCCCGCTGAGCTTGGCCCCGCTCTCGACGGGCCCCTGCTTCTCCGCCTTGCGCCGGGCGATCCGCTCCCGCTCGACTCGCTGAGCCGCCAGCTCGGCCTCGGCCTCGGACAACTGAGCCTTGTCCGAGCCGTCCCCGGCATCCTTGCTCCCGCCGTCGGCGGCGTCGGTCCCGCCCGCCTCCGCTTCGCCGTCTTCGCCGCTTTGGGCGTCCGCGCCGGCCCCCATGCCGTCGGCCCCCACGCCCTCGGCCTCCGTGTCCGGTGCTGCGTCCGCACCCCGCGGAGCCGGGTGGGTCTCAGGCGCGGCCGTCCGCGTCCCCGGGTCGGTGTTCTCCGTGGGCTCCGGCTCCGTGCTCACAGCGTGCTCCAGTCGTGATCGGGATAGCGGTGCACGGGCGCCGACACATCGTCGAGCGCCCGGCAGATCTCGTCAGGAAGACTAAGGGCCTCCACTGACAATGCCGCCGTGAGCTGCTGCGAGTTGCGCGCGCCGACGATCGGCGCGGCCACCCCCGGCCGGTCCCTGACCCACGCGAGGGCCACCTGGAGCGGGGTGACGGCGAGGCCGTCCGCCGCGGTCGTCACCGCGTCCACGATGCGGCTCGCCGTGTCGTCGAGGTAGGGCGCGACGAAGGGCGCCAGATGCTCCGAGGCCCCCCGTGAGTCGGCCGGTGTCGCGTCCCCGCGGTACTTGCCCGTCAGCACCCCGCGCCCCAGCGGCGAGGACGGCAGCAGTCCGATGCCCAGATCCAGCGCGGCCGGCAGCACCTCCCGCTCGATCCCGCGCTGGAGCAGCGAGTACTCCAGCTGTGTCGCGGCCAGCCGCGTCCGCACCCCGGGCGCCGCCAGCTGCCAGGTCCCCGCCTTGGCGAGCTGCCAGCCGCAGAAGTTGGACACCCCGGCATAACGGACCCGGCCGCTGCCGACCGCCAGATCGAGGGCGTGGAGCGTCTCCTCCAGGGGGGTGCAGGGGTCGTAGGAGTGGATGTGCCAGACGTCGACGTAGTCCGTGCCGAGCCGGGCCAGTGAGTCGTCCAGCGCGGAGAGCAGATGTCCGCGCGAGCCGTCGACGCGGCGGTCCGGGTCGGGCACGCTGCCGGCCTTCGTGGAGATGATCAGGTCCCGGCGCGGGACCAGGCCCTCTATGAGGCGTCCGAGGAGGTACTCCGCCTCCCCGTCGCCGTACACGTCCGCCGTGTCGACCAGCGTCCCGCCCGCCTCCCAGAACGTTTTCAGGAGGTCCGCCGCGTCGTGCTCGTCGGTGTCCCTGCCCCAGGTGAGGGTGCCGAGCCCGATCCGGGACACGCGCAGGCCGGTACGGCCGAGATGCCTCTGCTCCATGAACGCCGAGATTACTGGCCAGAACCTGTCGCGTGGGGGCCTGTGGACAACGGATTCGCACAGGTACGGGGACCGCTGCGACCTGCCCCGGCCGGTTCCGCCGCGCTAAGGTCTGCCCACAAGGGACGTTACTGATCGGTAAGGGGAATCGGCCATGCAGCTCGGGATCAACCTCGGCTACTGGGGCGCCGGAATGGACGCGGACAATCTCGCCGTCGCCAAGGAGGCCGACCGCCTCGGGTACTCGGTCTGCTGGGCCGCCGAGGCCTACGGCTCGGACGCGGCCACCGTGCTCACCTGGGTCGCCGCCCAGACCGAGCGCATCGACGTCGGCTCGGCCATCTTCCAGATCCCGGCCCGCCAGCCGGCCATGACCGCGATGACGGCTGCCACGCTGGACTCGCTCTCGGGCGGCCGTTTCCGGCTCGGCCTCGGTGTCTCGGGGCCGCAGGTCTCCGAGGGCTGGTACGGCGTCAAGTTCGACAAGCCGCTGGCACGCACGCGTGAGTACGTCGAGATCGTCCGCAAGGCCATGACGCGCGAGCGCCTGTCCTACGAGGGGCAGCACTGGACGCTGCCGCTGCCCGGCGGTCCCGGCAAGCCGCTCAAGCTGACCGTGCACCCCGAGCGTGAGTACATCCCGCTGTACATCGCCGCGATCGGCCCGAAGAACCTGGAGCAGACCGGCGAGATCGCCGACGGCGCGCTGCTGATCTTCCCCTCGGCCGAGCACCTGGAGGAGACCGCGATCCAGTACCTGCGGGCGGGGCGGGAGAAGGCGGGCAAGACCCTTGAGGGCTTCGACGTCGTGCCGACGCTGCCGCTCGCACTGGGCGAGGACAAGGACGTGACGGCACTCGCCGACACGTTCCGTCCCTACACCGCGCTGTACGTGGGCGGCATGGGCAGCCGCAAGCAGAACTTCTACAACCAGCTCGCCCAGCGCATGGGCTTCGAGGCGGCGGCTGCCGAGATCCAGGACAAGTACCTGGCCGGCGACAAGAACGGCGCCGCGGCCGCGATCCCGCACGACCTGATCGACAAGACGACGCTGCTCGGCTCGGTGGACCGCATCGCGGACCGGATGAAGCAGTACGCGGCGGCCGGCGTCACGACCCTCACCCTGGCCCCGGCGGGCTTCACCCTCGACGAACGCCTCGCCGCCCTCCGAGCCGGCACGGAGGCCCTGACCCGAGCCGGCCTCGCCTAGCCACCCGCACACCCCCGCAGGCGGGCCCCAGGGCCACACCCCGGGCCCGCCCGCCCCGAATCCCGGACGCAATCACCCTCCCAACAGGACGGCCCCAGACCCCCCGACCCCACCTGGACCCGCCCGGCCCGGCGGCCACCGTCCGTCTGCGTGCACTCGGTCCGGTCCCCGAAGCGCCCCGCCCCCCAAGTCACAGGCCGCCGCGCGTACCCGGTTCAACCGCCGGAGGCAACCGGCCGTGGTGGGGGCTCGGGGGTCTTCCCCGCCACGGCCGTCATGTGAACCAACGCGCTTGCGCCCCCGCGGTTACGCCCCTGTGATGACCCCCCTGTTCCTCCTTTCGGCGGAGTTGTCCGACACAGCTGTTGCAGCACCCCTCGCGCCGCATTTGACTCGTTCTTTGCGGATTGCCGCGGAATCCGGCAGAGAGGTGCCTCACGATGCTTTCGGCCAAGAGTCTGTTCCAGGAGATCCTCGACCACGACGAGTCCTTCCGGCTGTTCTGCTCCATCGCGGCCAGCGGGGAGTCGCAGGGCGGCTGGGAGAACGCCCGTATCGCCGCGCTGGTGCCCCCGGGCGAGCGCGCACTCGCCCCCAAGATCACCCGCCACGGAGCCGACGAGGACAAGCACGGGCGGATCTTCAACGCCCTGATGAAGAAGCGCCGGCTCGAACCCGTCCCGGTCCCCCCGGAGACGGACTACACGATGCTCCTGGAGAAGCACGGCATCGGCCTCGCCCACGACAAGCTCAAGAGCGACGAGCCGCTGACCGTGCAGGACATCGTCACCTACCTCGCGCACAGCAGGGTCACCGAACAGCGGGCCTCCGAGCAGATGGAGCTGCTGCGCAAGCACTTCGCCGACCATCCCGAACTCGGCCGCGCGGTGCGGATGATCTCGGCCGACGAGGACAACCACCTCGCCTACTGCCACGAGGAACTGCTCCGCTTCGCCCGCGCCGGCCACGGCCGAGCCATCCAGCGCACCCTCAGGGAGTGCGCGCTGGCCGAGATCCGCGTCTACCGGGACGTCAGCCTCGCCGTGATGGCCCACATGGGACGCATCCTCGGCTGGTCCCGGGCGAAGTCGGCGCTCCTCGCCGCGGGCATCCACGGCGTCTACGCCTACGAGCGCGCCGCGGGCTGGCGCCGCATGGTCTCCCTCAGGATGCCCGAGCGCCGCGACGCCCTGGGCGGCCCGGCCACCTCCGCCCCCGAGTTCGCCTGAGGAGTCCCGGACGCCGGTCGCAGGGGCGCTACAGCCAGCCCCGGCGCTTGAACGTCCGGTACAGCAGCACTTCCAGGAGGCCCATCACCGCGATCACCGCCGGATACGACCACACCCAGTGCAGCTCCGGCATGTGTTCGAAGTTCATGCCGTAGATCCCCGCGATCATCGTGGGGATCGCGGCCATGGCCGCCCACGCCGAGATCTTCCGCATGTCGTCGTTCTGCCGGACGCTCATCTGCGCGAGATGCGCCGACAGGACGTCCGACACCAGCCGGTCCAGGCCCTCCACGGACTCGTTCACGCGCGCGAGGTGGTCGTTGACGTCCCGGAAGAAGGGCCGCGCCCGGTCGTTCACGAACGGCACCGTGCCGCCGTACGCCCCCACCCCCGCGAGCCGGGTCAGCGGCATGGACAGCGGGACGGTGGCCCGGCGGAACTCCAGGATCTGCCGCTTGAAGGTGTAGATCCGTGACGCGGTGCCGCGCGAGCCGCCGCCGTCCGGCGAGAACACCTCCGCCTCCAGCTCCTCCAGGTCGGTCCCGAGCTCCGTCGCCACCTCCAGATAGTGGTCCACCACGGCGTCGGCGACCGCGTACAGGACGGCCGTGGGCCCCTTGCCGAGCAGCTTCGGTTCCTGCTCCAGGCGGTCGCGCACGGCCTTCAGCGGCGAGCCCACGCCGTGACGGACCGTCACCACGAAGGCGTCGCCGAGGAAGAGCATGACCTCGCCGGTGGAGACGGCGTCGCTCTCCGGCTCGTACAAGACCGGCTTGAGAACCACGAACAGCGAGTCGTCGTACACCTCCAGCTTGGGCCGCTGATGCGCTTTGAGGGCGTCCTCCACGGCCAGCGGATGCAGCCCGAACTCCTTGGTGACCAGCTCGAACTCCTTCTCCGACGGCTCATGGAGACCGATCCACACGAACCCGCCCGCCGACCGCGCCTGGTCCAGCGCGTCGGACAGGTCCTCGGGCCCCTCGGTCCGGTGTCCCTCCCGGTAGATGGCACAGTCGACGATCACGGAGCGTGTTCTCCCGTCGCTCGAAGGACAAGGCATTCCGGCGTACGCCTACCCTTGCCGCATGCCCACGTTGATCCTTGTCAGGCACGGACGGTCCACCGCGAACACCGAGGGACTGCTCGCCGGGTGGACGCCCGGGGTCGCCCTGGACGAGCGCGGCGCCGCCCAGGCCGCCGCGCTGCCCGGACGGCTGGAGGGCGTGCCGATCGCCGAGGTCGTCGCCAGCCCCCTCCAGCGCTGCCAGGAGACGATTCAGCCGCTGCTCGATGCCCGCCCCGGTCTTCCCATGCACTCCGAGGAGCGCATCGGCGAGTGCCACTACGGCGACTGGTCCGGCCGCAAGCTCGCCGAACTCATGGACGAGCCGCTCATGGAGGTCGTCCAGGCCCACCCCTCGGCGGCCGCGTTCCCCGGCGGCGAGTCCATGCGGGCGATGCAGACGCGCGCGGCGGAGGCCGTACGCGAGTGGAACGCGCGCGTGGAGCGCGATCACGGTGCCGACGCCGTCTATCTGATGTGCTCGCACGGCGACATCATCAAGTCGCTCGTGGCGGACGCACTCGGACTTCATCTGGACCTCTTCCAGAGGATCTCCGTAGAACCGTGTTCCATCACCGTCATCCGCTACACACGGCTGAGGCCGTTCCTCGTCCGCCTCGGTGACACCGGTGACTTCGCGTCCCTGGTGCCGCGCGAGGAGGCGGCGGGCGGTGACGCCCCGGTCGGTGGTGGTGCGGGCGCACCGTGATCGTCGGGCGCAGTAGGGTGAAGCGGTTCACACAAGCGCGTTCACGGATGGACGATCCCGCCGTCCCCACCGTTTCCGTCGTACCCGTCGTTCCCGTACCCACGAATCCAATGGAGACAGGACGTGTCCCGTCAGGTGTTCCTCTATGACCCGCCGGACCGCTTCGTGGCCGGCACGGTCGGACTGCCCGGGCGCCGTACGTTCTTCCTCCAGGCCACGGCCGGCCCCCGAGTGACCAGCGTGGCCCTGGAGAAGACACAGGTCGCCGCCCTCGCCGAGCGGATGGACGAACTCCTCGACGAGGTCGTGCGCCGCAGCGGCGGCAGCGCCTCCGTGCCGGCCGTGCCGCCCACCGACGTCGCCGACACCGCGCCCCTGGACACCCCCGTCGAGGAGGAGTTCCGGGTCGGCACAATGGCCCTCGCCTGGGACGGCGAGGAGCAGCGCATGATCGTGGAGGCGCAGGCCCTGGTCGAGCTGGAGGCCGACTCCGAGGAGGACCTCGCCGAGGCCGAGGAGCGGCTCCTCCAGGACGAGGAGAACGGCCCTCCGATGCTGCGGGTCCGCCTCACCGGCGCGCAGGCCAGAGCCTTCGCCAAGCGTGCCCTGGACGTCGTCAACGCCGGGCGGCCGCCGTGCCCGCTGTGCAGTCTCCCGCTCGACCCGGAAGGACACGTATGTCCGCGCCAGAACGGATACCGCCGCGGAGCGTGACCACGGCCGAGCTGCTCACCCGGGGTGAGCTCACGGTACGCGGGCAGATCCGGGACGCCTCCAACGCGGTGCTCCAGTGCTCCGTCTCGTACGAGGGCCAGGAGGTCCTCTGCGTCTACAAGCCGGTCCGCGGCGAGCGGCCCCTGTGGGACTTCCCCGACGGCACCCTCGCCCAGCGCGAGGTGGCCGCCTACGAGGTGTCCGAGGCGACAGGCTGGGGGCTCGTGCCGCCCACGGTGCTGCGCGACGGGCCCTACGGCGAGGGCATGTGCCAGCTGTGGGTCGAGGGCGTGCCGGGCAGCGAACTGCTCGCCCTGGTCGACGCCGAGGAGCCCGAGCCGGGCTGGAAGGCCATCGGCCTCGCCGAGGTCGGCGAGGGCAGGACGGCGCTGCTGGTGCACGCCGACGACGAGCGGCTGCGCAGGCTCGCCGTCCTCGACGCGGTGATCAACAACGCCGACCGCAAGGGCGGCCATCTGCTGCCCGCGGAGGGCGGTCGCCTCTACGGCATCGACCACGGAGTGACCTTCAACGCGGAGAACAAGCTGCGGACCCTGCTGTGGGGCTGGGCGGGGGAGCCCCTGACCGGCGAGGCGGTCGACGTGCTGAAAGGCCTCAAGGAGGCCCTCTCGGGAGAGCTGGCCACCCGACTGGCCGCCCTGATCACCCCCGCCGAACTGGACGCCACACGCGCGCGTGTCGACGCGCTGCTGGGCTCCGGCAAGCACCCCGAACCGAGCGGCGAGTGGCCCGCCATTCCCTGGCCGCCCGTCTAGCGGCACCCTGCACACCGGGCCGTACCGCGCAAGAGGGCCTTACCGGCCATCCGGCCCGGTCCGGTTCGTATACGGAACATCCGTCCGGTTAGGCTCATGACATGCATGCCTGGCCCGCTTCCGAGGTCCCCGCCCTGCCTGGTCAGGGCCGCGACCTGAGGATCCACGACACCGCGACCGGCGGTCTGGTCTCCCTCGACCCCGGTCCCGTCGCCCGTATCTACGTCTGCGGTATCACGCCGTACGACGCCACCCACATGGGGCACGCGGCGACCTACAACGCGTTCGACCTCGTGCAGCGCGTGTGGCTCGACACCAAGCGGCAGGTTCACTACGTCCAGAACGTCACCGACATCGACGATCCGCTCCTGGAGCGCGCCGAGCGGGACAGCGTCGACTGGACCGCCCTCGCCGAGAAGGAGACCGCCCTCTTCCGCGAGGACATGACCGCGCTGCGCATGCTGCCCCCGCGGCACTACATCGGCGCGGTCGAGGCGATACCCGGGATCGTGCCGCTGGTCGAGCGGCTGCGGGAGGCCGGTGCCGCCTACGAGCTCGAAGGGGACACGTACTTCTCCGTCGAGTCCGACCCCAACTTCGGCAAGGTCTCGAACCTCGACGCGGCCGCCATGCGGCTGCTGTCCGCCGAGCGCGGCGGCGACCCGGACCGGCCGGGCAAGAAGAACCCCCTCGACCCGATGCTGTGGATGGCCGCCCGCGAGGGCGAGCCCAGCTGGGACGGCGGTTCCCTGGGGCGCGGGCGCCCCGGCTGGCACATCGAGTGCGTCGCCATCGCCCTCGACCACCTCGGCATGACCTTCGACGTCCAGGGCGGCGGCTCCGACCTCGCCTTCCCGCACCACGAGATGGGCGCCTCGCACGCCCAGGTGCTCACCGGCGAGTTCCCCATGGCCAAGGCGTACGTCCACGCCGGCATGGTCGCCCTCGACGGCGAGAAGATGTCCAAGTCCAAGGGCAACCTGGTCTTCGTGTCGCAGCTGCGGCGCGAGGGCGTGGACCCCGCCGCCATCCGCCTCGCGCTCCTCGCCCACCACTACCGGGCCGACTGGGAGTGGACCGACCAGGTCCTCCAGGACGCCGTGGACCGGCTCGGCCGCTGGCGTGCCGCCGTCTCCCGGCCCGACGGACCGTCCGCCGAGGCGCTCGTCGAGGAGATCCGCGAGGCCCTCTCCCACGACCTGGACGCGCCCGCCGCGCTCCTCGCCGTCGACCGCTGGGCCGCCGCACAGGAGGAGCGGGGCGGCACCGACACCGGTGCGCCCGGCGTGGTGACACGTGCGGTGGACGCGCTGCTCGGCGTGGCCCTCTAGAAGGCCGTACGGAAGGGGCGCTCCTCCCCGCGGGAGG
>NZ_JBHUXV010000200.1:0-11101 GCF_042669125.1 Streptomyces sp. NPDC057253
CCGCCCCCAGCGCCGCAGGAAGACGTGACCCCCCGAGACCGAGTCCGCCGCCACCTCAAGGCCCACCCCGTCGCGGCGGACGCCCTCCTCGCCACGGGTGTCCTTGTCTGCATGGTGGCCGGCTCCTTCGTGGACCCGCACGGCGAGCACGACGTCAGCTGGAGCATCCGCACCCCGGCCCCCCTCAGCCTCCTCCTCATAGCACTCGCCGCCGCCGCCCTGGTCTTCCGCCGCCGCGCCCCCCTCACGGTCCTCGCCCTCACCGGCGCCGCCTCCGTCACCGAGTGCGTCACCGGCGACCCCCGCGCCCCCGTCGCCATGGCCGCCGTGATCGCCCTCTACACCGTCGCCTCCACCACCGACCGCCCCACCACCTGGCGCGTCGGCCTGCTCACCATGACCGTGCTCACCGGCGCCGCCATGCTCGCGGGCCCGCTGCCCTGGTACGCCCAGGAGAACCTCGGCATCTTCGCCTGGACCGGCATCGGCGCCACCGCGGGCGACGCCGTGCGCAGCCGCCGCGCCTTCGTCCAGGCGATCCGGGAGCGCGCCGAGAAGGCGGAACGCACCCGCGAGGAGGAGGCCCGCCGACGGGTCGCCGAGGAGCGCCTGCGCATCGCCCGCGACCTGCACGACGTCGTCGCCCACCACATCGCCCTGGTCAACGTCCAGGCCGGAGTCGCCGCCCACGTCATGGACAAGCGCCCCGACCAGGCCAAGGAGGCCCTCGCCCACGTCCGCGAGGCCAGCCGCTCGGCGCTGAACGAACTGCGCGCCACCGTCGGTCTGCTCCGGCAGTCCGGCGACCCCGAGGCGCCCACCGAACCCGCCCCCGGCCTCGCCCGGCTCGACGAACTCGTCGGCACCTTCCGCAGCGCGGGCCTCCATGTCGAGGTCGCCCGCGCCGACCACGGCACCGCCCTGCCCGCCGCCGTCGACCTCGCCGCCTACCGGGTCATCCAGGAAGCCCTCACCAACGTGCAGAAACACGCGGGGACGGAGGCGAAGGCCGAGGTCAGCGTCGTACGCGTCGGCCCGAACGTGGAGATCACGGTGCTGGACAACGGCAACGGCGAGGACCACGACCCGGACAGCGGCGGCGGCCACGGGCTGCTCGGCATGCGTGAGCGCGTCACCGCCCTGCGCGGCACCCTCACCACCGGTCCCCGCTACGGAGGCGGCTTCCGCGTCCATGCGATCCTGCCGGTCAAGACCCGCACCGCCGCAAGGGACCGACCGGGGGAGCCCGTATGACGATCCGTGTCCTGCTCGCCGACGACCAGGCACTGCTGCGCAGCGCCTTCCGGGTGCTCGTCGACTCGGAGCCGGACATGGAGGTGGTCGGCGAGGCGTCCGACGGCGCCGAGGCGGTGCGGCTGACCAGGCAGGAGCGCGCCGACGTGGTCCTGATGGACATCCGGATGCCCGGCACGGACGGTCTCGCCGCCACCCGGATGATCAGCGCCGACCCGTCCCTCGCGCACGTCCGTGTGGTCATCCTGACGACCTTCGAGGTCGACGACTACGTCGTGCAGTCCCTGCGGGCCGGGGCCTCGGGTTTCCTCGGCAAGGGCAGTGAGCCCGAGGAGCTCCTCAGCGCCATCCGGGTCGCGGCCGGCGGCGAGGCCCTGTTGTCCCCGGCCGCCACCAAGGGCCTGATCGCCCGCTTCCTGGCCCAGGGCGACGCGGACGACGAGCACGACCCCGTCCGCACCGAACGCCTCGCCGCCCTCACCGTCCGCGAGCGCGAGGTCCTCGTCCAGGTCGCCGGTGGCCACTCCAACGACGAGATCGCCGAGCGCCTGGAGGTCAGCCCGCTCACCGTCAAGACCCACGTCAACCGGGCCATGGCCAAGCTGGGCGCCCGTGACCGGGCCCAGCTCGTGGTGATCGCGTACGAGTCGGGGCTGGTACGGCCGAGGGTGGAGTGATTCCTGGTGCGCGTACTGCGGCCGGAGTAGACGCCGTACAAGGAAATGGACCTGGGGGCTACGGAACACCTCACACCCATGGCACAGGGTTGAGGAGCCGTTTCTGCCGCTCACAGAATTGAGAACCCTCACCCATGTCCTGGCTGTCCCGATTCAGCCTCGCGCAGCGGGCCCTCATAGGCCTCATGTCCCTCATCGCGATCGCGTTCGGCGCGATCGCGATCCCGCAGTTGAAGCAGCAGCTCCTGCCCACCATCGAACTGCCGATGGTGTCGGTGATCGCGCCCTACCAGGGCGCCGCCCCCGACGTAGTCGAGAAGCAGGTCGTCGAGCCCATCGAGAACAACCTCGAAGCCGTCGACGGCATCTCCGGCGTCACCTCCACGGCGAGCGAGGGCAACGCCGTGATCATGGCGTCCTTCGACTACGGCAACGACACCAAGCAGCTCGTCGCCGACGTCCAACTGGCCGTCAACCGGGCCCGGTTGCCCGAGGACGTGGACCCGCAGGTGGTCGCGGGCTCCACGGACGACATGCCGACCGTCGTCCTCGCCGTCACCTCGGACAAGGACCAGCAGGCCCTCGCGGATCAGCTGGACCGGACCGTCGTACCGGATCTGAAGAACATCGACGGCGTCGGCCAGGTCACCGTCAGCGGTGTCCGCGACCTCCAGGTCGCCGTGACCCCCGACGACCGGAAGCTGGCGGCGGCGGGCCTGACGACCCAGTCCCTCGCGCAGGCGCTCCAGGCGGGCGGCGCGACCGTCCCGGCCGGCTCCTTCGACGAGGACGGCGCCAACCGGACGGTCCAGGTCGGCGGCGGCTTCACCTCCGTCGAGCAGATCCGCGACCTCATGATCACCGGCCGGAACCCGGTCCGTCTGGGCGACATCGCCACCGTCGAGCAGACCGAGGCCCCGGCCGACTCCCTCACCCGCACCGACGGCAGGCCCAGCCTCTCCGTCGCCGTGACGATGGACCATGACGGCAGCGCGGTCGCCATCTCGGACGCGGTCGAGGACAAGCTGCCCGCCCTGCGCGCGGACCTCGGCTCAGGCGCCACGATCACGGTCGTGAGCGACCAGGGCCCGGCGGTCTCGAAGGCCATCTCGGGCCTGACCACCGAGGGCGCCCTCGGCCTGCTCTTCGCGGTCCTGGTCATCCTGGTCTTCCTGGCGTCGGTGCGCTCGACGCTGGTGACGGCGGTGAGCATCCCGCTCTCCGTGGTGCTCGCCCTGATCGTGCTGTGGACCCGCGACCTGTCGCTGAACATGCTGACGCTGGGCGCGCTGACCATCGCCATCGGCCGGGTCGTCGACGACTCCATCGTCGTCCTGGAGAACATCAAGCGGCACCTCGGCTACGGCGAGGAGCGCCAGGCGGCGATCCTGAACGCGGTCCGCGAGGTGGCCGGAGCGGTCACCTCCTCGACCCTCACCACGGTCGCCGTGTTCCTCCCGATCGGCCTGGTCGGCGGCATGGTGGGCGCCCTGTTCGGCGCGTTCAGCCTCACGGTGACGGCGGCCCTACTGGCCTCGCTGCTGGTGTCGCTGACGGTCGTCCCGGTCCTGTCGTACTGGTTCCTGCGCGCCCCGAAGGACACCCCCGAGGACGCCGACGAGGCGCGCCGGATCGCGGAGGAGAAGGAGGCGAGGAGCAGGCTCCAGCGCTTCTACGTCCCCGTCCTGCGCTTCGCGACCCGGCGCCGGCTGACCAGCGTGCTGCTGGCGGTCGTCATCCTCCTCGGCACCTTCGGCATGGCCCCGCTCCTGAAGACCAACTTCTTCGACCAGGGCGAGCAGGAAGTCCTCACCGTCAAGCAGGAGTTGAAGCCCGGCACCAGCCTGGCGGCGACCGACGTCCAGGCGAGGAAGGTCGAGAAGCTGCTGGCCGGCACCAAGGGCGTCAAGGACTACCAGGTCACCATCGGCTCCTCCGGCTTCATGGCGGCCTTCGGTGGCGGCACGGACACCAACCAGGCGTCCTACCAGGTGATGCTGGAGGACTCGGCGCACTACGACGACGTCCAGGACGACATCGAGGCGGGCCTGAGGAAGCTCGACGGCATCGGCACCACGACCGTCGCCGCCGGTGACGGCTTCGGCAGCCAGGACCTGAGCGTGGTCGTCAAGGCGGCCGACGCGAAGGTCCTGCGCGAGGCGTCCGAGCAGGTCCGCAAGGCGGTGGCGGGCCTGGACGACGTCACCGACGTCACCAGTGACCTCGCGCAGAGCGTGCCGCGCATCTCGGTGAAGGCCAACGACAAGGCCGCCGCGGCGGGCTTCGACGACCAGACGCTGGGCGCCGCGGTGACCCAGGCCGTCAAGGGCACGACGGCCGGCCGGGCGATCCTGGACGACACCGAGCGGGACGTCGTCATCAGGTCGGCGAAGCCGGCGGCCACCCTGGAGCAGCTGCGGAACCTGCGGCTCGGCCCGGTGAAGCTGGGTGACATCGCCACCGTGAAGCTGGTGGACGGCCCGGTGTCGATGACCCGGATCGACGGTCAGAGGGCCGC
The DNA here is from genome assembly GCF_042669125.1 of Streptomyces sp. NPDC057253. NCBI lineage: Bacteria > Bacillati > Actinomycetota > Actinomycetes > Kitasatosporales > Streptomycetaceae > Streptomyces > Streptomyces sp. NPDC057253. The sequence continues at coordinate 4,450 of NZ_JBHUXV010000200.1, forward strand.
CACGATCTCGGCGAAGCCGACCGGCGACAACACCGGCGCGGTCAGCGCGGACCTCACGTCCAAGCTGGACGCCCTGAAGCTCCCGGCGGGCGCGACGGCCGAGATCGGCGGGGTCACCTCGGACCAGGACTCGGCGTTCAAGAACCTGGGCCTGGCCATGCTGGCGGCCATCGCGATCGTCTTCATGCTGCTGGTGGCGACCTTCCGCTCACTGGCCCAGCCACTGATCCTGCTGGTCTCGATCCCCTTCGCGGCCACCGGCGCGCTCGGCCTCCTGATCGTCACCGGCACCCCGATGGGCGTCCCCGCGATGATCGGCATGCTGATGCTCATCGGCATCGTGGTGACGAACGCGATCGTGCTGATCGACCTGATCAACCAGTACCGCAAGCAGGGCTACGGCGTGGTGGAAGCCGTCGTCGAGGGCGGCCGCCACCGGCTGCGCCCGATCCTGATGACGGCACTGGCGACGATCTTCGCGCTCCTCCCGATGGCGCTGGGCGTCACCGGCGAGGGCGGCTTCATCGCCCAGCCGCTCGCGGTGGTCGTGATCGGCGGCCTGATCACCTCGACCCTGCTGACCCTCCTCCTGGTCCCGACGCTCTACACGATGCTGGAGCTCCGCAAGGAGCGTCGGGCCAAGAAGCGGGCGGCGAAGAGGGGCGAGACCCCCGCGGCACCGACCCCGGCCGAGGAACCGGAACCGGCCGGCGTCTGACCCGCCAGGAGCCCTCGCAGCCACCGCTGCGGGGGCTCCCGCCGTTCCACGGGAAAACCGGGAAAAAGAAATCTCCGCGCCGATGTCGAGAACCCGCGTCCCGCTCCGTCCCCGTAGTGCGAGCGGCCACAATGGGCCGCATCGGGACCGAGGAGAGACATCATGGCCAAGTACCTGCTGCTCAAGCACTACCGCGGCGCTCCGGCTCCGGCCAACGACGTGCCCATGGAGAAGTGGACGCCCGAGGAGATCTCGGCGCACATCCAGTACATGCGGGACTTCGCGGAGCGGCTGGAGAAGACCGGGGAGTACGTCGACGGCCAGGCGCTCGCTCCCGAGGGGACGTGGGTGCGGTACGACGGCGAGGGGCGCCCGCCGGTCACCGACGGTCCGTTCGCCGAGACCAAGGACCTGATCGCCGGGTGGATGGTGATCGACGTCGACACCTACGAGCGGGCCCTCGAACTGGCCGGGGAGCTGTCGGCCGCCCCCGGTGCCGGCGGGAAGCCGATCCACGAGTGGCTGGAGCTGCGCCCGTTCTACGCGACGGCGCCCACGGCCACGGACGACTGCCACGCCGGTGGATGAGAAGACCGCTCCGCCGATCGACGAGGCGCTGCTCAGGAGCCTCACACCGGGCGTGCTGACCGTCCTCGTCCGCCGCGGAGCCGACTTCGCGGCGGCCGAGGACGCCGTCCAGGACGCGCTCGTCGAGGCGGTGCGCAGCTGGCCGGCCGACCCGCCGCGGGACCCCAAGGGCTGGCTGGTCACCGTGGCCTGGCGCAAGTTCCTCGACGCGACCCGCGCGGACACCGCACGCCGCCGCCGTGAGGACCGTATCGACGAGGAACCGGCGCCCGGCCCCGCGCCCGCCGTGGACGACACGCTCCAGCTGTACTTCCTGTGCGCCCACCCCTCGCTCACCCCGTCCTCCGCGGTCGCGCTCACCCTGCGTGCGGTCGGCGGTCTGACCACCCGGCAGATCGCCGAGGCCTACCTCGTCCCCGAGGCGACCATGGCCCAGCGCATCAGCCGGGCCAAGCGGACCGTCTCCGGTGTGCGGTTCGACCAGCCCGGCGATGTCGCCACCGTGCTGCGCGTGCTCTACCTGGTCTTCAACGAGGGCTACTCCGGCGACCTCGACCTCGCCGCCGAGGCCATCCGCCTCACCCGGCAGCTCTTCGCGGCCATCGACCACCCCGAGGTCGCCGGCCTGCTCGCCCTGATGCTGCTCCACCACGCCCGCCGCGCCTCCCGCACCGCCCCGGACGGGGCCCTGGTGCCGCTCGCCGAGCAGGACCGCACCCGCTGGGACACCACGGCGATCGCCGAGGGCGTCGGGATCCTCCAGCGCGCCCTCGCCCGGGACCGGCTGGGCGAGTTCCAGGCCCAGGCCGCCATCGCCGCCCTGCACGCCGACGCGCAAACCGCCGAGGAGACCGACTGGGTGCAGATCGTCGAGTGGTACGACGAACTCGCCCGCCTGACTGACAGCCCCGTCGTCCGCCTCAACCGCGCGGTCGCCGTGGGCGAGGCCGACGGCCCCCGCGCGGGCCTGGCCGCCCTCGCCGCGCTGGACGACTCCCTGCCCCGGCACACCGCGGTCGCGGCCTACCTCCACGAACGCGACGGCGACCTCGCGACCGCGGCCCGGCTGTACGCGGAGGCCGCCCACAAGGCCCCCAACCTCCCCGAACGCGACTACCTGACCCGCCGGGCGGCCCGCCTCAACACCCGCGGGAGCCGCTGAGCTTCACGCCCGGCGAAGCCCTTTACATATGCTGTGCCCTCGAACTGCCGTGCACGGGGAGGGGGATTCGGGCGTGCCGTTGCACAAGGACGACCCGAAATCGGTCGGCGGCTACAGACTGCTCGACCGGCTCGGCTCCGGCGGCATGGGCATCGTCTACCGGGGCAGATCCCGCTCCGGGCGCGAGGTCGCCGTGAAGGTGGTGCACGCCCAGTACGCCGAGGACAGGGTCTTCCGCGCCCGGTTCCGCCAGGAGATCGAGTCCGTGCGCAAGGTGAGCGGCGCCTTCACCGCCCCGGTGGTGGACGCCGACCCCGAGGCGGTACGGCCCTGGATGGCCACCCAGTACGTGCCCGGGCCCTCCCTCGCCGACCGGATCCGCGAGCGGGGCGCGCTCAAGGGCACCGAACTGCGGCTGCTGGCCCTCGGGTTGGTGGAGGCGCTGCGGGACATCCACCGGGCCGGGGTCGTGCACCGCGACCTCAAGCCCGCCAACGTCCTGCTGGCCGAGGACGGGCCCCGCGTCATCGACTTCGGCATCTCCCGCGCCGCCGAGAACCACAACACCCTCACCGAGACCGGGCAGATGATCGGCACCCCGCCCTTCATGTCCCCGGAACAGTTCACCGACGCGCGCACGGTCGGCCCCGCCTCCGATGTCTTCTCGCTCGGCGCGCTGCTGGTGTTCTCGGCCACCGGACGCGGGCCGTTCGACGCCGACAGCCCCTATCTGACCGCCTTCCGGGTCGTCCATGACGCGCCCGTCCTCGACGGCGTGGCATCGCCCCTGCGCGCGATCCTGGAGCGCTGTCTGACCAAGGAGGCCGCGGACCGCCCCGAACTCGACCAGCTGGCCAAGGAGTTCGCGGACGCCCTGCCCGGGGCCGACACCCCGGACACCATGACGCTGCGCAGCCAGGTGCTGAGGGCCGTCGAGGAGACCGTCGGCGGGGCCGGTCCCGCGCACGGGACGAGACCGCCGGGACGCCGTGGCCGCCGGGCCCGCCCGCTGCTGATGAGCGCAGGCACGGCGGGCGCGGTGGCGCTGGGCCTGCTCTGGTACCTCACCCTCGGACCGGGCTTCTCGGACGACTCTCCGTCCCCGAGTTCCTCCTCGGCCAGGTCATCCCGGTGGGCGGCCGTGCCCACCGGCTGGGGGCCCTGGCGGACGACGACGTTCGAGACGGCACCGCGGGGCGAGGTCCAGCCGCTCGCGAAAGACGTCGGAGCCCCGGGCGACGCCACCTGCGGGACGTACCAGGACGCCGTCTACTGCGTGGGCAACGACATCCTTCCGGTACGACTGGACGGCCGTACCGGCGAAACCGTCTGGCGCTCCTCCCTCGCGACCGCCGAGTCCGGCGAAAGCGAGCTGAACACCTTTACGCTCCTCGGCGTGCAGGACGACGCCATGGTCGTGCAGCAGACCGTCTTCAAGGGCGCCTCCGAGGCGGGGACCAGCGTCGTCGCCCTCGACACCGAGAGCGGCGCGCAGCTGTGGACCCGCAGGGTGAACAGCGCCGCCGTCGATCTGGTCATGGCCGACGGCCTCGTCCTGACCACCGACACCACAGGCGGGCTGGCGACCGCCCGGGATCCCCGTACCGGCACCGATCGCTGGACCGTGCAGCTGCCCGCAGGCGACTACTGCCAGTTCCTGACGGCCGGGTCCGGCCTCTACCAGCACTGCTTCCCGGACGACGAGACCCGGTCCGCCGAGGTGCTGGAACTGAACCGGACCGACGGGTCGGTGGTCCGGCGCCTGAAGACCCCGAACGGGAGCGGTCTGCTGGGCGCGGTCGACGGCCGCCTGGCCTTCGTGCTCATGGACGGCATCAGCGGCCCGGCCCGTCTCCAGGACGTGACGTTCGACGAGATCCTGCTGACCGACCCGGACACGGGCGCCAGTACCACGAGGAAACTGGCGAAGACCTATGTGGGCTCGGTGACCCTGGCCGCCGGCACCCTGTGGGTCACCGGTGCCGACGGCCAGGTGACCGCCCTGTCCCCGCTGACCGGCAAGCAGCTGTGGCAGACCCGGACCAGCGTCGAGGGCTCGGGCCGGCCCACCTACGACGCCCGCACCCGCACCCTGTACCTGGCCAGTATCAGCGGCCGGGTCGCGGCCCTCGACGCCCGCGAGGGGACGCTGCTGTGGGAGACGGGTACCCACGCCGAACGGCTCGCGACCGGCGACTCGACCAGGTCCGCGGTCCTGCCGTACGGCGGCGCGCTGATCGCGAGCACCCCCGACGGCACCGTCTTCAGCCTCGACCCGGCCCACCCCGGGCGGAACCCGGGGTGAGCCCACGGCCCCAGGGGACCGCTACGGCAGCGCCAGCATCCGCTCCAGTGCCAGCTTCGCGAAGGCCTCGGTCTCCTTGTCGACCTCGATGCGGTTGACCAGCTTGCCCTCGGCCAGGGACTCCAGGGTCCACACCAGGTGGGGCAGGTCGATGCGGTTCATGGTCGAGCAGAAGCAGACCGTCTTGTCGAGGAAGACGATCTCCTTGCCCTCGGGGGCGAAACGGTTCGCGAGCCGTCGTACGAGATTGAGCTCGGTCCCGATGGCCCACTTCGAGCCGGCCGGGGCCGCCTCCAGCGCCTTGATGATGTACTCCGTCGAACCGACGTAGTCCGCGGCGGCGACGACCTCGTGCTTGCACTCGGGGTGCACCAGGACGTTCACGCCGGGGATGCGGGCCCGGACGTCCTCGACCGACTCCAGCGAGAAGCGGCCGTGCACCGAGCAGTGGCCGCGCCACAGGATCATCTTCGCGTCCCGCAGCTGCTCGGCGGTCAGACCGCCGTTCGGCTTGTGCGGGTTGTAGACGACACAGTCCTCCAGGGACATGCCCATGTCCCGCACGGCGGTGTTGCGGCCGAGGTGCTGGTCGGGGAGGAAGAGGACCTTTGTCGAATGAGGCTCCCCCTGCTCGAAGGCCCACTCCAGGGCCCGCTTCGCGTTCGACGAGGTGCAGATCAGGCCGCCGTGCTTGCCCGTGAACGCCTTGATGTCCGCCGAGGAGTTCATGTACGACACCGGCACGACCTGCTCGGCTATGCCGGCCTCGGTCAGTACGTCCCAGCACTCGGCGACCTGCTCAGCCGTCGCCATGTCGGCCATCGAGCAGCCCGCGGCGAGGTCGGGCAGGACGACCTTCTGGTCGTCGGAGGTGAGGATGTCCGCGGACTCGGCCATGAAGTGCACACCGCAGAAGACGATGTACTCGGCCTCCGGGCGGGCGGCCGCGTCCCGGGCCAGCTTGAAGGAGTCGCCCGTGACGTCGGCGAACTGGATGACCTCGTCACGCTGGTAGTGGTGGCCGAGGACGAACACCTTCTCGCCGAGCTTCTCCTTGGCCGCGCGGGCGCGCTCGACCAGGTCGGGGTCGGACGGGGAAGGCAGGTCGCCGGGGCACTCGACGCCCCGCTCGCTCCTTGGGTCGGCCTCACGGCCGAGCAGCAACAGGGCGAGCGGAGTCGGCTGTACGTCGAGCTCCGTGGTCTGGGCGGTGGTCACGACACGCACCCTTTCTACTTTTCGTCGAACTGACGTTATCTATCATAACCCGGTTCACGTCACTTTGACGATGGTCATTGCGTCGATGTGACGTGAATCCCGAAACGGGGCTCAGGGGGCCCGGACGCGGCATTTTCTGCTCACCGCCGCATGTGCGAGCATGAAGAAGGCGCCGAAAATCCGGCGTCCGGCCCGGAATGAATCCGCGGCCTTGCCGGTTGCACCAGTCGGCAAGCAGTCTCCGTACAACCCGGGAGAGATGTAGATGTCCGTATCGGACGAGACCGGCACCGTCACCGACGGCATCATCCTGTCCGACGCCGCCGCGGCGAAGGTCAAGGCCCTGCTCGACCAGGAAGGCCGTGACGACCTGGCCCTGCGCGTCGCCGTTCAGCCCGGCGGCTGCTCCGGCCTGCGTTACCAGCTCTTCTTCGACGAGCGCTCGCTCGACGGTGACGTGGTCAAGGACTTCGGTGGCGTCAAGGTCGTCACCGACCGCATGAGCGCCCCGTACCTGGGCGGCGCGTCCATCGACTTCGTGGACACCATCGAGAAGCAGGGCTTCACGATCGACAACCCGAACGCGACCGGTTCCTGCGCCTGCGGCGACTCCTTCAGCTGAGCCAGACGCGACAGAAGGCGGTGGCCCCCCGGCGAGGGG
>NZ_JBHUXV010000201.1:0-10833 GCF_042669125.1 Streptomyces sp. NPDC057253
GCCCCTCTCGGCGCCACCGAGCTGCCCGCCACCGGCTGGGACGCGGTCCGGCGGGCCCGGGCGCCCGAGCGGCCGCGCGCACAGGCCTACCTGGACGCCTACTTCACCCACCGGGTCGCCGTCTCCGGTGACCGCTGCGGTGGCACCGACCCCGGGATGCTCTGCGGCTTCGGGGAGCGGGACGGCCGTACGGTGGCGTACGCCGCGCAGACCGGCACCGCCACCCGTCCGGCCGGCTACCGCACCGCCTCCCGGCTGATCCGCCTCGCGGACCGCCTCGGCATCCCGGTGCTCACGCTCGTGGACACCCCGGGCGCGGCCAACGACGCCGAGGCCGAGCGGCAGGGCGCGGGAGCGGCGATCGCCGACCTGTTCCTCGCGGTGGCCGCCGCCCGGACCCCGGTCACCACCCTTCTGATCGGCGAGGGCGGCTCCGGCGGGGCACTCGCCCTGGCGGCCCCCGGGAACACGTACGCCACCCCGGACAGCTACTTCTCGGTCATCGCCCCCGAGCTCGCCGCCGCGATCCTCAAGCGCCCGCCGGGGGAGGTGGAGGCGACGGCGGACCAGCTGCGCATCCGCCCGCAGGACCTGGTGGAGCTGGGGGTGGTCCGGGAGGGGGAGGGGGGCCTGTCCGGTCCGTGACGGACCCTCACCTACGGGCAGCGCCCCGATGACCACGCGTCAGAACATTTACACTGAGCTTATATCGGGCATTTCAGACAAAACCCCCCATTCAGCGGCACCCCACCCGGCCCCCTAAGAAAGGCGACCCCTCCCCCGCCCCCGCACGATGCCACTAGGCCCGCCACCCGGCGCGGCCCACGGTCTGTGCTCTCGGGAGGACCTGCCATGACCGCCAGTCTGGAGCAGCTGCGCCGCTGCCACTTCGCCGTCGACCTGGGCGCGGCGAGGACCCGGGTGTACGTGAAGGGGGCCGGGCTCGTCGTCGACCAGCCGTCGGCCGCCGCCGTGAACACCCGTACCGGCGCGCTGATCGCGGTCGGTGAGTTCGCCGAGAAGATGACGGGCCGTACCCCCGACTACATCCGCGTCGTCCGACCGGTCTCCGGCGGCACCGTCGTCGACATCGAGATGGCCCAGCGGATGCTGCGCCACCTGCTCGGCGACAAGATCCGCCGTGCGCTGCGCCGCAAGCCCATCCTGCGGGCCGCCGCCTGCACCCCGCACGACGCCGACCCGCTCGCCCAGCGCGCCGCCATCGAGACCCTCGTCGGCCTCGGCGCGCGCCGCGTCGAGCTCGTCGACACCCTCATCGCCGCCGCCGTCGGCTGCGGACTGCCCGTGGAGCGGCCCGAGGCAACCATGATCATGGTGTGCGGGGCCGCCGCCACCCAGGTCGCCGTGCTCTCCCTCGGGTCGATCGTGACCGCCGAGCGCATTCCGGTCGGCGGCGAGGCCGTGGACCACGCGATCGTCCAGCATCTGCGCCACGAGCACGAGCTGATGCTGCCCAGCCAGTCCGTACGACCGCTCCAGCTGGCCCTGTCCGGCAACGGCCTCACCTCGCAGGGCCCCGCCTCCACCGAGATCCACGGCCGGGACGTCGCCACCGGCCTCGCGCGTTCCGTGCAGGTCGACACCGCCGCCGTCCGGGACGCCATCGAGACCCCGCTGACCGCCGTCCTGGACGGCATCGGCCGGGTGCTGCGCAACTGCCCGCCCGACCTGGTGGCCGACCTCGCCGACCGCGGGATCATGATGGTCGGCGGCTCCGCGCTGCTCCCCGGGCTCGACCAGATGCTGCGGCACGCCACCGGGATGCCGGTCCACATCGCCGAGCGGCCCGACGTGTGCGCCGTACAGGGACTGGGGTACATGCTGGAGGGCCGCATCGAGCCACTGTCGCTGGACCCGCTGGCCACGTGAGACACCGCGGGTGCCGAGGGTGCGCGGTGCGCCGGCCACCTTCTGACCGCCCTGTGCCGCGGCCTCGCCGGAGCCTCCGGTCACCCCGGTGTCAGGCCCGCCCGGCCGGCGCTCGCCGTGGTCAGAGGGCGAACCAGCAGCGGACCGTGGTGCCGTCGGGGCCCGTGTGGACGCGGACGAGGTCGGCGACCAGGTTGACGATGAGCAGGCCGCGGCCGCCCCGCTGGTCCCGGGAGGGCGGGCGGCGGCCCGCCAGCGGGTCCGAGAGGTGCCCCTTGTCGCGGACCTCGCACACCACCCGGCCGTCCTCGGCCCACACCCGCAGCACACCCGAACCGCCGCCGTGCACCACGCTGTTGGTGGTCAGCTCGGCGGCGGCCAGCGCCAGGTCGTCGAGCCGGGGCGACACCAGACCCAGCCGCGCGGCCGCCTCGCCGGCGAGGTGCCGGACCTCGCCGAGCACATCGGCGACGAAGGCGTGGGCCGGGACGTCGGGTGCCGGGGGCAGCGGTTCGTTGTAGCGGGCGTGCACGGCCTCGAAGTCGTACGGCACGCTCCGCCGCTCCCGTCCGGAGCCGGCGTCGATGATCACGGGGTGGGTGGCGTGGGCGTCGGCGACGACCTGGGGATCGAGGCGCTGGGTGTCGTACGGGCACAGGATGGTGACGGCCCGCCCCTGGAAGGCGGCGTTGATCAGCGCCTCGTGCTGCACACAGGCGGGGTACTCGGTGGCGCTGCGGCCCGCCCAGATCGGTTCGCCGACGATCCGCACCCGGGTGCCGGGCGGCTGGGCGTCGGCGAAGCCGCGCAGCACCTTGGGGATGATCCGGCCGGGGTTGCGCCCGGCCTCCCGCATGTCGAGGAACCGTACGGCCTCCCCGGCGCCGATCTCCCGCTTCAGCAGCCGCAGGTTCTCGGTCGGCACGGCCACCGCCACCGGCTCCCCGGCGGCGAGTCCCTCCCGGACGAACGGCACCACGCCGGCGAGGTACTCCCGCTCGTCACGGTAGAAGAGGGCGGGATGCACGAACGGGTCCGCGGGTTCGGTCCGGGTGCTCACGGCGTCACCGTGTTCACCGGAAGGCGGCGCCGTGGCGCCCTCGTACCCGATGTCCACACCCACTCCCCTCTGCCGACCGGACGCTCTCTCCTCCGATACGTCTCCCCTCCCGGAAATTCTCTCAGCAAACGTCTGGACGAATCCGCGTTTACCCCCGACCCGTGCCCGTCATGCCCCGGCGGGCCGGGTGTAGGCCCCCGCGCTCCGGGCAGGCGCACTCCAGCAACGCCGATCCCGCGCGGCCGCACCCAGGGCCCGGAGCCGGGGCCCGGCGGTGATCGGTGACTCAACGTCGTGACGACTGTGGGGAGCAGCGAGGCGGACATGAGCTCAGCGACACACCCAGCGCTCGCAGGGCGACTGAACATCCTGACCGTCGACGGCCGTGTGGAGGGGGACCGGGCCGTGCTCGTGGCCCGCGGCGACCTGGTCCACGGCTGTGCGCAGATCCTGGCCAGGACCCTGGCGGGGCTGCCGGACGGCATCGGCCGGGTCGATCTGGACATGAGCGACGTCTCGTTCATGGACACGGCGGGACTCCAGTTCCTGGAGACGCTCGACACCTACGGGCGTCGCCGTGGGGTGCCGGTGACGGCGACCGGCTGGAGCGACCAGCCGCGCCGGGTCCTGGAGACGGCCGGCCTGGACCCCGGCGACCCGCTGAACGGGCCCGCCACGCTTCGGGAGCCGGTGCCCTCCGTGGTGGTGCGCGAGCGCACCCAGCAGCTCGACCTGCTGCGCGCGGAGGTGGAGCAACTGCGCCGGGCGATCGCCTCGCGCCCGGTCATCGACCAGGCGCGCGGGGTCCTGATGGCCACCCACGCCTGCTCCCCGGACCAGGCGTGGAACGTCCTGCGGGAGGCCTCGCAGCTCTCCAACACCAAGCTGCGCAAGGTCGCCGCGGTGGTCACGGCCGGGGCCGGGGGTCGGGGCGCGGAGCCGCACGCGTCGCCCGAGGTGCGGCGGGCGCTGCGGACGGCGATAGACCGGTGCCTGAACTGAGGCCCTGCCGGGCCGACTTCACAGTGGGTCTGCCTGAAACGTCGTCTGCCTCAAGCGCCCTCTGCCTGAAACGCCCGCTGCCTGAACCTGCGTTCACCTGGGCCGACTTCGCCGTCGGCCGAGGCGGCGTCAGTACGGCAGCAGGCGTCCCGAAGGGGTCCGGCGGTCGATCTCGGGCTGCCGGATGTCACGGCTGGACGACGGACGACGGCTGACGCGAACACGGATCTGGCGGTTCATGGCGCCCTCCTCGGGCCTGGACTGCTGTTCCCCGACACGAACCAGCCTCGTCCTTGAGACCCGCCCGTACATCGTGCCCACGGAGGCACCTGTCCTGCCGCCCCGGGACGACCGCCCGCCCTCCCACTACTCCCGGGGGAGGAGAACTACCCCCGACTACCCCCGATGAAGCCTGGTCCACACCACGCGGCCGGGACACGTGGAATCACCCACCCGCGCACGGGGCGCACGCCCGCGCCGTATCCCGGTCCATTTTCGGCAATAACCGGTCAAGACTTTCCAATGAACGCTTGTGAGCTTGTGCGGCGGCACCGATCATTGGCCGAATTCCGCCTGTCCCGCTCATCCGCAGGAGCCCCTGGTGACCGCTGGCCCCCTGACCAAAGAGCCGGCCGGCCCGCCGGCGGCAGCCCAGTCGGAGCGGCAGAAGCTGCGCAAGCACTTCGGCCGGTTCGACATCCTCTTCTTCCTGCTGTGCACGATCGTCGGCGTCGACACCATCGGCACGGTGGCCTCCTCCGGCGCGGAGGCGTTCACCTGGCTCATCGTGCTGGCCCTCGTGTTCTTCGTGCCCTCGGCGCTGCTGACCGCCGAGCTCGGCGCCGCCTTCCCCGACGAGGGCGGCCCCTACATCTGGACGAGCCGCGCCTTCGGCCGGCTGGCCGGCGCGGTCAACAACTTCCTTTACTGGATAACCAATCCGGTGTGGCTGGGCGGCACCCTGTCCGTCTCGGCCGTCACCGCGTACACGACCTTCTTCCACGACGGCAAGGACCTGAGCACCCCCGCCTTCTACGTCTTCACCCTGCTGTTCGTCTGGGTGGGCGTGCTCGCCGCGATCCTCTCCTTCGACGTCGGCAAGTGGATCCCCACCATCGGTGCCTGGAGCCGCTTCCTCCTGCTCGGCCTGTTCACGGTCACCGTCGTGGTCTACGGCATCCGGCACGGCGTGCACGGATTCGGACTCGGCGACTTCTCCCCCACGTACGCGGGCTTCGTCGGCCTGGTGCCGGTCCTGATGTTCAACTTCGTCGGCTTCGAGCTGCCCAGCACCGCGGGCGACGAGATGACCGACGCGCAGAAGGACGTGCCCTACGCCGTCTTCCGCAGCGCCGCCCTCTCCGTGCTCCTGTACGCCCTGCCGATCCTCGGCATCCTGCTCGTCCTGCCTGTCAAGGCCATCACCGGCCTCGGTGGATTCATCGACGCGATACGGCAGGTCTTCACGGTCTACGGCGGCCATGTCGCCGGTGACGGCACCGCGACCCTGAGCGGGGCCGGCAGCGTGCTCGGGGACTTCGCCGCGATCCTGTTCATCCTCACGGTGCTGTCCTCGGGCGTGACCTGGGTGATGGGCTCCGACCGGGCGCTCGCCGTCTCCGGCTACGACGGCGCCGCCCCGCGCTTCCTCGGTGTCATCTCCAGCCGCTTCGGCACGCCGGTCCGCGTGAACGTCCTCAGCGGTCTGGTCTCCACGGCCGTCCTGGTCCTGGCCCACGAACTGACGAACGGCAGCGCGGCGAAGCTCTTCGGGGCGGTCCTGGGCCTGGCCGTCTCCACGACGCTGGTCAGCTACCTGGGCATCTTCCCGGCGCTCGCGGTCCTGCGCCGCAAGGCACCGGAGGTCCCGCGGCCGTACCGGGCACCGGCTCCCCTGCTCATCAGCATCGTGCTCACCGTGCTAGTGCTGTACGCCAGCGTGCAGTTGGTCGCGCCGGGCGCCCCCTTCAACTGGTTCAGCTCCTCCTACGCCCCGGACGGCTGGAGCCACGCCGAGCGCGGGAAGTACCTGCTGACGGAGCTCGTACCGCTCATCGGGTTCATGCTCCTCGGCGTGCTGTTCTGGGCGCTGGGCAGGCCGACGCGGCGGGCGGAGGCGGCGCTGCGGGAGACGTCTGCCGGGTGACGGACGTCATTGACAACCGTGATCCACCGGGGTTGTCATGAACACATGCTCCGACCTGCCGGTATCCCATGGCACCACGCCCGCTGACCGGGCGGCGCGAGCTTCTCGACGTCGCCCGGGCGGAGCGCGGAGTGCTCCTCCACGGCCCCACGGGCATCGGCAGGTCGACACTCCTGAGGGCCCTGACCGACGCCGTGCCCGGCACGGTCCTGCGCTGCTCGCCCGCCGAGGAGGACGCCCGGCTCCCCTACGGCGGTCTCGTGGACCTCTTCACGCGGGTGCCGGAGCACTGCCTCGGGTCCCTGGCGCCGGAGCCCCGCGCGGCACTTGAGACGGCGTTGCTGCGGGGCGGGGAACCGGCGGACGGCCGCGACCGGCTCGCCCTGCGCGTGGCCGTCCTCGACACCCTGCGCGCCCTGGCTTCAACAGGCCCTGTCCTCCTGGTCCTCGACGACCTTCAGTGGCTCGACGAACCGACCGCCGAGGTGCTCGCCTACGCGGTACGGCGCCTCGACGGGCCCGGCGTCCGCACGCTGGCCGCGGAGCGGGTGCCCGAGGGCGAACAGCCCGTACGCCTGCGCTGCTGCCCGCCGGGCACCCTCGAACTCCCCGTACCGCCCCTGACGGACGAGGAGGTGTCCCACCTCGTCCGCACCGACCTCGGCACCGATCCGTCCCCGGCGGCACTGCGCAGGATCCAGGAACTCGCCGCCGGAAACCCTTGGTACGCACGGGAGTTGGGGAGAGCGGCGTACGGGGCGGCCGGGCCGTCGGACGCGGACCCGCACGGGATGTCGCCGGTGTCGGGGGCCCGTTTCGAGGTGCCCCCGAGACTGCGCGCCCATCTCCTGCACCGGGTCCGTGAACTCCCCGCCACGGCCCGGCTCGCCCTCCTCGTCGCGAGCGTCGCCGCGCGACCGTCTCTCACGGTGCTGCGGGCCGCCGGGCTGCCGGACCCGGCCTCCGACCTCGCGGCGGCCGAGCGGGTCGGCGTCGCGGCGGTCGGCGCCGACGGGGCCGTGGGGTTTCGGCATCCGCTGGTGCGGGCCGCCGTGCACGACGACGCACCACCGAGCGAGCGCAGACAGGCGCACGCCCTGCTGGCCCGGGCGGTCACCGAGCCCGTGGAGCGGGCCCGGCATCTGGCGCACGCCCGTCCCTACGAGGACGAGGCCACCGCGCGCACCCTGATGGCCGCGGCGGAGACCGCCCGCCGCGAGGGCGCGCTCGACACCGGCTTCGAACTGGCCGCGCTCGCCGCCCGGCGCACCCCGGGCGACCGTCCGGCGGACCGCGCCGACCGGCTGCTGGCCGCGGCCGAGTACGCCTGTGACGCCGGGCGGCTGGAGGAGGCGGGCGAGGCCGCCGGTGCCGTCCTCGCCGAGTCGGACTCCGCGCACCGCCGGGTGCGGGCCCGGCTGATCCTGCTGCGCAACGCCGGTCAAGCACTGCGCGGCAAGGGCGACTTGATCGAGGAGGGGCTCCAGGACGCCTGCGGTGACCCGGAGTCGGAGGCACGGCTGCACCACTGGGCGGCGGTGCGGGGCCTGTTGTGCGGGGAGCTGACGGCCGCCGACCGGCATGCCCGGCAGGCGGCCCGTACCGGTGACACCGAGACCCGGGTGGCGGCGCTGGCCACGCTCGCCCGGGTACGGTCCCTGGCCGGCGAACCGCTCGCCGCCGACACCGCGCTGGAGGCCGCCCTCGCGCTGAGCGGCGGCACCGAGGGCGGCCCAGAGAGCTGGCGGCTGATCCGGATGCGGGCGATCCTCGCCCTGGACTCCGACCGGGTCCCGGAGGCCCACGAGCAGGTCACCCGGCTCCTCGCGGCCATCGGCGAGTTCGCGGGGGTCGAGGACGTCCTGGCGACCCTGGTGGCGCTGACCCGGGTACAGGTGCGCGCCGGGCACTGCCGGGAGGCGCTGCACACCGCGGAGCGCTGCTCACGGGCGCCGGCCGAGGCGGGCGTACAGGCGGCTCCGGCGCTGTACGCGGCGGCGCTCGCGGCGGCCGCGGGCGGCACCGCCGAGGAGGCCCGGCGCCTCGCCGAACAGGCGGTCGGCGCCTCCGAGGCCGACGGCGACCGGCTGTTCCTGCTGCGCGCGCTGGCGGTGCTCGGGCAGGCCGAACTGCTCGGCGGTGACCCGCGCGGCGCGGCTGCCGCCGTGGAGGCGCTCCAGCGGGTGCGGAAGCTGGGCACGGCGATGTCCGCCGCCGATCCCCCGCTGCTGCACTGGTACGCCGACCTGGCCGAGGCACTGGTCGTGCTGGGCGAGAGCGACGAGGCCGGGGCGGTCGTACGCGAGGCCCGCGCGCGCGTGTCCGCCGCCACGCCCGGCAGTGTGCTGGCCGCCCTGGAGCGGGCGGAGGGGCTGCGGGAGGCGGGGCTCGGCCGGGCCAAGGAGGGCGCGGCGCGCCTGCGGGCCGCCGTCGAGCGGCTGCGCCCGCTGCCGCTCCCGGTCGAACTGGTCCGCACCCTGATCGCGCTCGGCGCCGTCGAACGCCGCTCGCGGCGCAGGAGTACGGCCCGCGCGGTCCTCGGCGAGGCCCTGGAGACCGCCGTCCGGATCGGCGCCGCCCCGCTCGCGTCCCGGGCCCGGGACGAGCTGGCCCGACTGGACGCCGGGGAACGGGCCGGTGAGGCGGGCGGGCCCGAACTCACGCCCACCGAGGCGAGGATCGCCGCGCTGGTCGGCGGCGGGGCCACCAACAGGGAAGTCGCCGCCGAGCTGTTCATCAGTGTCAAGACGGTCGAAGGGGCGCTGTCCCGGGTCTACCGCAAGGTCGGTGTGCGCTCCCGCACCGCGCTCGCGCACGCGATGGCGGTGGCCGTCCTGGCCACCGGGGCGGCCGTCGACCTCGGCGACGACGACCAAGTACAGCCGCAGGCGCAGGTGGTGACGGTCGGTCAGCCGGGCCGGGTCCGGTCCTCCCGCGCTCCTGACACCCGCCGTTAACACGTGATGCAAGGGTTCCCCCGCTTATGGGGAGGGGGCCGGTCTTCCTACGGTGAAGCCGTTCCGCTTCGGGAACACACCCCCCACTCCCCGGAGGACCCCTGTGAAGTCACGTCTGAGGCTGCTCGGTCTGGTCGCCGTGCCCGCCCTGCTCTCCGCGGCCGTCCCCGCTGCCCATGCCGCGAGCGCCGCGCAGCCGCACACCACCCGCGCGGCCGTCGCCGGAGACGTCGTCAAGGGCCTGAACAAGCAGGCGCGGCGCACCGGTTCGGTGGCGGCCGGCAAGCGGATACCCGTGGCGATCAGCCTGGCCCCCAGAGGCGGCTCGGCCCTCGACACCTTCGTCGCGAAGGTCAGCGACCCGCACTCCGCCTCCTACGGCCACTATCTGACGAAGGCTCAGTTCGCGGCCCGCTTCGGCCGCACCGGCGCCGAGGTCGAGCGGCTCAAGGAGTACCTGCACGCGCAGGGCCTGACCGTCGGCAGGGTCCACTCCGGCAACCTGCTGGTCGACGCCACCGGCACCGCCGCGCAGCTGGAGAAGGCCTTCGGCACCAGGCTGTCCACCTGGAAGGACGCCACGTCGGGCCGCTCCTTCTACGCCAACGACAGCGCGCCCACCCTCCCCACCGCCCTCGCCTCCCTGGTCAGCGACGTGGCCGGCCTCAACAACCACGCCCAGCTGCACCACCAGGCCGTCCCGCGCACGGTCTCCCCGCACAACGGGCCGGGCGGCGGCTACACCCCGGCCCAGCTCAAGGGCGGCTACAACGTCTCCGGCACGTACACCGGCAGCGGCCAGAAGATCGCCCTGATCGAGTTCGACGGCTTCCAGCAGTCCAACATCACCAAGTACGACACCAACTACGGCCTGGGCTCGCCCACTCCGACCGTGTCCAAGGTGGACGGCGGTTCCGGCGCGCTCGGCGACGGACAGGTCGAGGTCGAGCTGGACATCGAGGTCCTGCACGCGATCGCCCCCAAGGCGAACGTCACGGTCTTCGAGGGCCCCAACTCCGACGCCGGTGAGGTCGACACCTACCAGGCGATCGTGGACTCCGGCATCCCGACCACCTCGATCAGCTGGGGCGCCGCCGAGTCCGCCCGCACCACCTCCAACATCAACGCGGTCGACGCGGTCTTCAAGGCGGGCGCCGCCGAGGGTCTCGGCTTCTACGCGGCCTCCGGCGACGACGGCTCCGACGACGCGGGCGACGGCGGCACCTCCGTCGACTACCCGGCGAGCGACCCGTACGTCACGGGCGTGGGCGGCACCAAGCTGACGGTCACCTCGGCCAACGCCTTCAGCAAGGAGGTGGCCTGGTCCGGCGGCGGTGGCGGCAAGTCCTCCGTCTTCAAGATCCCGAGCTGGCAGACCGCCGTGCAGAAGACCGCGGGCGGCGGCTTCCGCCAGGTCCCGGACGTCTCCGCGCACGCCAACCCCAGCCCCGGCGTCTCCATCTACTCGCAGGGCAGCTGGTCCTCGGTGGGCGGCACCAGCGCGGCGGCCCCGGAGTGGGCGGCCTTCGCGGCCCTCTACAACCAGCAGGCCGCGGCGGCCGGCAAGGCCGACCTCGGCTTCGCCAACCCCGCCCTGTACGCGGCCTCGGGCACCGGCTTCCACGACATCACCAGCGGCAGCAACGGCGCCTACTCGGCCGCCACCGGCTGGGACTTCACCACCGGGTGGGGCTCGTACAACGCGGCGACCCTGGCGGCGAAGCTCCTCGGCTGACCGTCCGGCACCGGAAAGACCCCAGCGCGGACCGGGACGACCC
>NZ_JBHUXV010000202.1:0-10700 GCF_042669125.1 Streptomyces sp. NPDC057253
GAAAAGCGCCGGGCGCCCCTTTTAGTTAAACTAAACAAAACAGCGTGACCCTCAAGGTGTGCCGGGAAGTCTGGTCGGCGACGGCTCAGCTCTGCCCACCGACCGGAGGTCCCCCTCATGCCCGCGCCCACCCGCAAGGTCCTCGGACGGCTCTCCCTCCCCGAGCGGACCTTCGTCGCGGACGCGCTGCGCACCGAGACGGTCGGCGGTGTCCTGCTGCTGGCCGCCGCGGTCGCCGCGCTGATCTGGGCGAACGTCCCCGCGCTCCACGACAGTTACGAGAGCGTCAGCCACTACCACCTGGGCCCCGCGGCCCTCGGGCTCGACCTCTCGGTCGCCCACTGGGCCGCCGACGGACTCCTCGCGGTCTTCTTCTTCGTGGCCGGCATCGAACTCAAGCGCGAACTGGTCGCCGGTGACCTCAAGGACCCGAGGGCGGCCGCGCTGCCCGTGGTCGCCGCCCTGTGCGGAATGGCCGTACCGGCGCTCGTCTACACGCTCACCAACCTCACCGGCGGCGGCTCCCTGGCCGGCTGGGCCGTGCCCACCGCCACCGACATCGCCTTCGCGCTCGCCGTGCTCGCCGTCATCGGCACCTGGCTGCCGAGCGCGCTGCGCGCCTTCCTGCTCACCCTCGCCGTCGTCGACGACCTCTTCGCGATCCTGATCATCGCGGTCTTCTTCACCGCCGACATCGACCTCGCCGCGCTCGGCGGCGCGGCCCTCGGCCTCGCGGTCTTCTGGGTGCTGCTGCGCCAGGGCGTACGCGGGTGGTACGTCTACGTCCCGCTCGCGCTGGTGATCTGGGCGCTGATGTACAACAGCGGCGTCCACGCCACCATCGCGGGCGTCGCGATGGGCCTGATGCTGCGCTGCACACGGCGGGACGACGAGGAGCACTCCCCGGGCGAGCGGATCGAGCATCTCGTACGACCGCTCTCGGCGGGCCTGGCCGTCCCCCTGTTCGCCCTCTTCAGCGCGGGTGTCTCCGTCTCCGGCGGCGCGCTCGGCGATGTCTTCACCCGGCCCGAGACGCTGGGCGTGGTCCTCGGCCTCGTCCTCGGCAAGGCCATCGGCATCTTCGGCGGGACCTGGCTCACCGCCCGCTTCACCCGGGCCTCGCTCAGCGACGACCTCGCCTGGGCCGACGTGTTCGCGGTGGCGACCCTGGCCGGCATCGGGTTCACGGTGTCGCTGCTCATCGGGGAGCTCGCCTTCGACGGCGACGCGACCATGACGGACGAGGTCAAGGCCGCCGTACTCCTCGGCTCGCTCATCGCGGCGACCCTCGCCACCGTGCTGCTGAAGCTGCGCAACGCCAAGTACCGGCAGCTGTACGAGACGGAGGAACGCGACGAGGACCTCGACGGCATCCCGGACGTCTACGAGGAGGACGACCCGGCGTACCACCTGCGCATGGCGGCCATCCACGAGCGCAAGGCCGCCGAACACCGCCGGATCGCCGAGCTCAAGGCCGCCGAGCGGCTTGCCGAAGTGACGGGCGGGGCAGGCGAGGACGACGACCGTCGGGCATGATCTGACGGGACGGTACAAAAGACACGGCACACAAAGAGTCCCAGTGACGAGGGAGATCGCGATGAGCGCACCCGACGGCAGCCCGGTCGGCGCCGAACGCAGCATCGGCCAGCTGTTCGCCTCGGCGACGACCGAGATGTCTGCGCTGGTGCACGACGAGATCGCGCTGGCCAAGGCGCAGCTGAAGCAGGACGTGAAGCGCGGCGCCGTCAGCGGTGGCATGTTCAGCGTGGCCGGCGCGGTGCTGGTGTTCTCCCTGCCGATGCTGAACTTCGCGCTGGCGTACGGCATCCGGACCTGGAGCGACTGGAACCTCGCGGTCTGCTTCCTGCTCTCCTTCGCCGCCAACGTCCTCGTCGCGCTGGTCCTCGCGCTGGTCGGCGTGGTCTTCGCGAAGAAGGCACAGAAGGGCAAGGGCCCGCAGAAGGTCGCCGCCTCGATGAAGGAGACGGCGGGCGTCCTCCAGAACGCCAAGCCCCACCCGCGGCCCGACGGCGACGCCAAGGCCCTCGAGGAGCGGGTCCGTAACACGAAGGCCATCGAGGCTGTGGCACGCTCGTCGTCATGACGGATCCCGCCGCCTCTCCGGCGCAGCAGCCCGCCTCTCTCGTACGGCCCGACGGTCCCTGGACGCACCGGGACGTGGCCGCCAACGGCGCGCGCTTCCACATCGCCGAACTGGGCGACGGACCGCTCGTGATGTTCCTGCACGGCTTCCCGCAGTTCTGGTGGACCTGGCGGCACCAGCTGGAGGCGCTCGCCGACGCCGGTTTCCGGGCCGTGGCCATGGACCTGCGCGGGGTCGGCGGCAGCGACCGCACCCCGCGCGGCTACGACCCCGCCAACCTCGCCCTCGACGTCACCGGCGTGATCCGCTCCCTCGGCGAGCCGGACGCCGCCCTGGTCGGCCACGACCTGGGCGGCTATCTGGCGTGGACGGCGGCCGCGATGCGCCCCAAGCTGGTACGGCGGCTCGCGGTCTCCTCGATGCCGCATCCCCGGCGCTGGCGCTCCGCGATGCTCTCCGACGTCCGCCAGACCCGCGCCGGCTCCTACATCTGGGGGTTCCAGCGGCCCTGGATCCCCGAGCGGCAGCTGACCGCGGACGACGGTGCGCTGGTCGCCGAGCTGATCCGGGACTGGTCCGGGCCGCGCCTGCCGGACGACGCGGCGGTGGAGACGTACCGGAAGGCGATCTGCATCCCCTCGACGGCGCACTGCTCGATCGAGCCGTACCGGTGGATGGTGCGGTCGATGGCGCGGCCCGACGGCATCCAGTTCAACCGGCGCATGAAGCGGCCCGTGCGCGTGCCGACCCTCCATCTGCACGGCTCGCTGGACCCGGTGATGCGGACCAGGAGCGCGGCGGGCTCCGGGGAGTACGTCGAAGCGCCGTACCGCTGGCGCCTGTTCGACGGCCTCGGACACTTCCCGCACGAAGAGGATCCGGTCGCTTTCTCGACCGAACTGATCAATTGGCTGAAGGATCCCGAACCCGATCGGTGACCGAGGCGTCGCGCCCGGTATCCGGACTTGAACACCTGTCCTACGAACGGCCACTTGCCCGGCGCATAGGCCAATTGGGGGGCGTGGGGGAGGTTATCGACCTTGGGGCAGGGGCAGACGTCGGGGTATGGGCTGGACGCACGACTACAGTGACGCAGCACGCAATCGACGCTCGGGCAGTGCCCTGAGCCCCCACCAGGGCGGTGCCCCGCACATGCCGGGCGGCACGGACCTGAGGGTGGGGATCCCGCGCATCCTGCGCCGCCGGGCCCGCTGGGTCTCGGTACGCCTGCGTCACCCCCGAGGCTGACGCGCCCCCCTCTCCGCAACCCCTCAGAGCGCGCAGCTGTCGCTGTCCACCTGCTGGTTCGCGGTGCGCCCCTTGGCGATGTCCTCCTGGATCTCGTCCGCGGTGAGCGCGTACCCGGTGTCGGGGTCGTCGAGCGACTTCGCGAAGACCACGCCGTACACCTTGCCGTCCGGGGTGAGCAGCGGGCCGCCCGAGTTGCCCTGGCGGACGGTCGCGTAGAGGGAGTACACATCGCGGCTGACGGTGCCGCGGTGGTAGATGTCCGGTCCGTGGGCGTCGATGCGCCCGCGCACCCGCGCGGCGCGCACGTCGTACGACCCGTTCTCCGGGAAGCCCGCGACGATCGCGCTGTCCCCGCTGGCCGCGTCCGCGGACGTGAACCGCAGCGCGGGCGCTTCGAGATCGGGGACGTCCAGTACGGCGATGTCGCGCTGCCAGTCGTAGAGGACGACGGTGGCGTCGTACTTGCGGCCCTCGCCGCCTATCTGGACGGTGGGCTCGTCGACCCCGCCCACCACGTGCGCGTTGGTCATGACACGGCGGTCGCCGAAGACGAAGCCGGTGCCCTCCAGGACCTTGCCGCAGCTCTGCGCGGTGCCCATGACCTTGACGATGGAGCGCTGGGAGCGCGTGGCGACCGCGCTGTTCGCGAGCTTGGGGTCGGGCGGCTGGACCTCCTTGATCGGCTCGTTGGAGAACGGGCTGAAGACCTGCGGGAAGCCGTTCTGCGCGAGGACGGAGGTGAAGTCCCTGAACCAGGTGTCGGCGTCCGAGGGCAGGGCCTCCTGCACACCGAGGAGCACCTTGGAGCCGCGGACCTCCTTGCCCACCGTCGGCATGGTGGTCTGCGCGAGGGTGGCGCCGATCAGCCAGGCGACCAGGAGCATCGCGAGGACGTTGACGAGGGCGCCGCCGGTGGCGTCCAGGGCGCGGGCCGGGGACCAGGTGATGTAACGGCGCAGCTTGTTGCCCATGTGGGTGGTCAGGGCCTGGCCCACGGAGGCGCAGACGATGACGACGACCACTCCGACCACGGCGGCGACGGTGCCGACCTCCGCGTGGTCGGTCACCGCGTCCCAGATGACGGGCAGGGTGTAGACGGCGACGAGACCACCGCCCAGGAATCCGATCACCGACAGGATGCCGACGACGAAGCCCTGGCGATAGCCGACGATCGCGAACCACACGGCGGCGACCAGCAACAGGATGTCCAGCACGTTCACGAACGCCACCCTGTCATGCGCGCCAGTCGAGCGGGACCTGCTTGTCCCGGTCCCAGGGGCGCTCCCAGCCCGCGAAGTGCAGGAGACGGTCGATGATTCCGGCGGTGAAGCCCCAGACCAGTGCCGATTCGACCAGGAATGCCGGACCTCGGTGACCGCTGGGGTGGACGGTCGTCGCACGGTTGTCGGGGTCCGTGAGATCCGCCACGGGGACGGTGAAGACGCGGGCGGTTTCGTTCGGATCGACGACACCGACCGGGCTCGGCTCGCGCCACCAGCCCAGCACCGGGGTCACCACGAAGCCGCTGACCGGGATGTACAGCCTGGGCAGCACGCCGAAGAGCTGGACGCCGAGCGGGTCGAGGCCGGTCTCCTCCTCGGCCTCGCGCAGGGCGGCCCTGAGCGGGCCGTCCCCCTTCGGGTCGCCGTCCTCCGGGTCCAGGGCCCCGCCGGGGAAGGAGGGCTGCCCGGCATGCGACCTGAGGGAACTCGCCCGCTCCATGAGCAGGAGCTCGGGCCCGCGCTCGCCCTCGCCGAACAGGACCAGCACGGCCGACTGCCGGCCCGCGCCGTCCTTCGGCGGCAGGAAGCGGCTCAGCTGGAGCGGCTCGACGGTCTCCACGGCGTGCACGACCGGGTCCAGCCAGGCGGGCAGCCCCTCCTTGCTGAGCGCCACGCCCTCCGTATGACTCGCCCGTGTCATCGCCACCCCCGTCGTCCTGCACCACTCAACGCCCGAGGGGCCCTAGATCGTTCCGCCCGGTTCGCAGGCGCCGGGCGCCGCGCTGCCTGCCGCGAGGCGGCCCAGGTCACCAAGCTGTGCGGCTTTACCGGGACCGACGATCCGGTCAGAGACCGCGTGAATCGCGCGCCCCCGCCCCTGGCCACCCGCTCCCCCGCCCCGCGCCTCACCGGGCCGGCGGCCCGCAGCCCCGTCCGTACCCTCACCCGGCGGCCCCCAGCGGCGGCGCCGCCTTGCCGCCCGCGTCCAGGTAGGCCTGTGGGGGGTTCAGGCGCTGGCCCGGGAAGCCGCCCTTCTCGTACTTGAGGAGCTTGGCCGCCTTGTCCGGGTCCGTCTCGCCCTCGCCGTAGGCCGGGCAGAGGGGCGCGATGGGGCAGGCGCCGCAGGCCGGCTTGCGGGCGTGGCAGATGCGGCGGCCGTGCCAGATGACATGGTGCGAGAGGTCGGTCCATTCGCTCTTCGGGAAGAGCGCGGCGACGGCGGCCTCGATCTTGTCCGGATCGCTCTCGGCGGTCCACTGCCACCGCTTGACCAGCCGCTGGAAGTGCGTGTCCACGGTGATGCCGGGCCGCCCGAACGCGTTGCCGAGCACCACGAAGGCGGTCTTGCGGCCCACGCCCGGCAGCTTGACGAGGTCCTCGAGCCGCCCCGGGACCTCACCCCCGTGGTCCTCCACCAGGGCCTTCGACAGCCCTATCACCGACTTGGTCTTGGCCCGGAAGAACCCGGTCGGCCGCAGGATCTCCTCGACCTCCTCGGGATCGGCCGCGGCCAGGTCCTCGGGGGTGGGGTACTTCGCGAAGAGCGCAGGCGTCGTCTGATTGACCCTCAGGTCGGTGGTCTGCGCGGACAGCACGGTGGCCACGATCAGCTGGAAGGGGTTCTCGAAGTCCAACTCGGGGTGGGCGTACGGGTACACCTCCGCGAGTTCGCGGTTGATACGCCGGGCGCGACGCACAAGGGCGGTGTGCGACTCCTGCCTCGGCGGCTTCGCCGCGACCGTCTTCGCCGCCGACGCCTTCTTCACCGAGGCCGTCGCCTTCTTGGGAGCGGCGGTCGCCTTCTTCACCGCAGCCACCTTCTTCACCGCAGCCACCTTCTTGACCGCACCGGCCTTCTTGACCGGTGCCGCCTTCTCACCGGCGGCCGCCTCCCTGACAGGAGCCGCCTTCTTCGCCGAAGCGCTCTTCTTCACCGGAGCCTTCCCTGCCGCTTTTGCCGTTTTCTTACCGCCCCCGGCGCCCTGTTCGCCCACAGCGGAATCTCGACGTGCAACCACCCGCCCAGCCCCCTCGGCCTGTGCTCTCACCGGCGTTTTGGACACCCGGCCAGCCTAGGGCCCGGCACTGACATCCGCCCCGGGCCCCGGGGACCGGCCCCCAATTGGACCCCTGCCGCTTACCCCGGGACATGTGTGCGGCATCCTTGTGACAGATCACACTGTTTGGACCGTCCGGCAAAATGGGCACCGGGTTCCCCTGGTACCAAGGGGGAACAAGATCCCCTGAGCAGGTCGACAAGGAGAGAACTCGTGGACGACGTTCTGCGGCGCAACCCGCTCTTCGCGGCACTCGACGACGAGCAGTCCGCGGAACTGCGCGCCTCCATGAGTGAGGTGACCCTCGCGCGAGGCGACTCCCTGTTCCACGAGGGCGACCCGGGCGACCGGCTCTACGTCGTCACCGAGGGCAAGGTCAAGCTCCACCGCACCTCCCCGGACGGCCGCGAGAACATGCTCGCCGTGGTCGGCCCCGGCGAACTCATCGGCGAACTGTCCCTGTTCGACCCGGGCCCGCGCACCGCGACCGCCACCGCGCTGACCGAGGTCAAGCTGCTGGGCCTCGGCCACGGCGACCTCCAGCCCTGGCTGAACGCCCGCCCCGAGGTGGCCACCGCCCTGCTGCGCGCCGTCGCCCGCCGACTGCGCCGCACCAACGACGCGATGTCCGACCTGGTCTTCTCGGACGTCCCCGGCCGTGTCGCGCGCGCCCTGCTCGACCTCTCCCGCCGCTTCGGTGTGCAGTCCGAGGAGGGCATCCACGTCGTCCACGACCTCACGCAGGAGGAACTGGCCCAGCTGGTCGGCGCCTCCCGCGAGACGGTCAACAAGGCCCTCGCGGACTTCGCCCAGCGCGGCTGGCTGCGCCTGGAGGCCCGCGCGGTGATCCTCCTGGACGTCGAGAGGCTCGCCAAGCGCTCCCGCTGAGCGCGGATCGTCGTACGACATCAAAGGGCCCTGCCGCACGGCGGGGCCCTTGTCGTGTCGGCGGCCCCGGAGACGACGGATGACGGGGCGCCAGGACGGCCGGGGACCTACTAGAGGTCCGACCACCAGCCGCTGCTCCCACCTCCCGCCCGTCCCCCCACCCGCCTCAGCGGCTCCCCAGCCAACGCGGAGCACATCCGGCCCGCACAGCGCGCCTGAGGCCCATCCGGCCCACACGCGCACCCGAGGCCCCTTCGGCGCCACACGGCCCGCCCAGGGCCGTAAATGAGCTGTCCCAGGGCCCGCCCCCGGGCACAGTGGCCCCATGGCCGCCGAAACCGTTCCCCCTGTCGCCTCCAAGGGACTCGACGCTCAGGGCTGCATCGAGCGCGAGGGATCCCTGGGACGGATCCCGTCTCCCTTCCGCCCGGTCGTCGCGGCGGCGCGCGACCGGGTGCTCGACCTGTTCGGGTCGAGGCTGCACAGCGCGTACCTCTACGGCTCGATCCCGCGCGGCACCGCGCGCGTGGGCCGCAGCGACCTCGACGTGCTGCTCGCCCTGCGCGACGAGCCGACCGACGCGGACCGGGAGGACGTAAGGGCGCTCGGGGAGGCGCTCGACAAGGAGTTCCCGCAGATCGACGGCGTGGGGACGCTGCTGTACAGCCGGACCCTGCTGCTGAGCGAGCTGGAGCGGCACGACCTGGGCTGGTTCGTGGCCTGTCTGTGCACCCCGCTGCTCGGCGACGACCTGGCGGAGTACCTCCCGCGCTACCGCCCCGACTCCCTCCTGGCCCGCGAGACGAACGGCGACCTAGCCCTCCTGCTCCCCCGCTGGCGCGAGCGCATCGAGGCGGCCGGCTCAGAGGACACCCGGCGCCGCCTGGTCCGCTACATGTCCCGCCACCTGGTCCGCACCGCGTTCACCCTGGTCATGCCCCGCTGGAACGGCTGGACGAGCGACCTGGCCGAGATGGCCGAGATCTTCGCCGCGTACTACCCGGAGCGCGCCGACCAGATCCGCCGGGCGGCCGTCCTGGGCCAGGCCCCGACCGCCGACATGGCCGTACTGCGGGCGTACGTCGACGATCTGGGCCCGTGGCTCGCGGACGAGTACACGCGCGTGCACGGCACGAAGACCCCGAGGCCCTGATCCCGCACCCTTCCGGACGGGCCCTAGATGATCCCGTGCTCCTCCAGGTACTCCAGCTGCGCCCGCACCGACAGTTCGGCGGCCGGCCACAGCGACCGGTCCACATCCGCATACACATGTTCTACGACGGCACCGGGCGCCCGGAACCCGTTCTCCACGGCCGTCTCGACCTGGGCCAGCCGGTGGGCGCGGTGCGCGAGATAGAACTCGACGGCACCCTGGGCGTCCTCCAGGACCGGCCCGTGGCCCGGCAGGACGGTGTGGACGCCGTCGTCGACCGTCAGGGACCTCAGGCGGCGCAGGGAGTCCAGATAGTCGCCCAGGCGGCCGTCGGGATGGGCCACCACGGTCGTACCGCGCCCCAGGACGGTGTCACCGGTCAGGACGGCCTGATCGGCGGGGAGATGGAAGCACAGCGAGTCCGCGGTGTGCCCCGGAGTCGGCACGACCCCGAGTTCGAGGCCACCCACCCGCACCACGTCCCCGGCACCGAGCCCCTCCTCCCCCAGCCGCAGGGCGGGGTCCAGGGCCCGCACCTTGGTGCCGGTCAGCTCCGCGAAGCGGACGGCGCCCTCCGCGTGGTCCGGGTGGCCGTGGGTCAGCAGGGTGAGGGCAACGCGCTTCCCGGCGGCCCCGGCGGTGTCGACGACGGCACGCAGATGCCGCTCGTCGAGCGGACCGGGGTCGACCACGACCGCCAAGTCCGAGTCCGGCTCCGACAGGATCCAGGTGTTGGTCCCGTCCAGGGTCATCGCGGAGGCGTTGGGCGCGAGGACGTTCACGGCCCGTGCGGTGGCGGGGCCCGTGAGGACCCGGCCCCGCGGCTGGCCGGGAAGGGCTGCGGCGTCGGTCATACGGAGGCTCCACCGGTCGGGATGTGCTTGGTGAACTCGTCGTACTCCGGCCAGGAGAGCACGATCTGCCCGTCCTCCAGCCGGGCCTGCGCGAGCACGGGGGTCAGGTCACGCCCGGGGGCCGCGGCGACCACGTCGGCGGCGGTGCCGTACCCGGCGATCTGCCGCAACGTGGCGATGGTCGGCGGCATCATCAGCAGCTCGCCCTTGTCGTAGCCCTCCGCCGCGTCCTCGGGCCGGATCCACACCGTGCGGTCGGCCTCCGTGGAGGCGTTGCGCGTGCGCTGGCCTTCCGGCAGGGCGGCCACGAAGAACCAGGTGTCGTAGCGACGGGACTCGAACTCGGGGGTGATCCAACGCGTCCAGACGCCGAGCAGATCGGACCGCAGAACGAGCCCGCGCCGCTCCAGGAACCCGGCGAAGGACAGCTCCCGGGCGACCAGGGCGGCCCGGTCGGCCTCCCACTCCGCCCCCGTGGTGTCCCCCACCACCGACTCGGGCGTCGGCCCGGCCAGCAGCACCCCGGCCTCCTCGTACGTCTCCCGCACGGCCGCGCAGACGATCGCCTGGGCCGCCGTCTCGTCCACGCCGAGCCGGGCCGCCCACCACGCGCGCGTGGGCCCCGCCCAGTGGATCTGGTGCTCGTCGTCCCGGGGGTCGACCCCGCCACCGGGATAGGCGTAAGCGCCCCCCGCGAAGGCCATCGAGGCCCGCCGGCGCAACATGTGCACGACCGTTCCGGCCGCCGTGTCCTTCAACAGCATCACGGTCGCGGCACGCCTCGGCACGACCGGCACGAGGTCGCCCTCCGCGAGCGCGCGGATACGCTCCGGCCAATCCGCTGGGTACCACTGCCCGTTTGCCATGGCCGGAGGCTAACTCTTGGCGGGCGGATGTTCGAGAGGCCGGGCTTGGGCGGGCGCCGATGGGGGTGCCGGGTCAGGTTGTCGGGCGGGTGCGGATGCGTTGTGGCTGGTCGCGCAGTTCCCCGCGCCGCCGCTGCGCTGGGCTTGGGCCGGGCGCCTAGGGGGGTGCCGGGTGCGGTTGCGGGGCGGGTGCGGGTTCGTTGTGGCTGGTCGCGCAGTTCCCCGCGCCCCTGGGTGGGTGCAGTCACCTGTGCCACGACGTGCCGTTGGCCGCGTACGGCGTGAAGGGGACGGGGTGGGGGGT